>JAAYKA010000081.1 GCA_012522635.1 Candidatus Cloacimonadota bacterium | reverse complement strand
TTCAAACTCCTGAGATCGGTACTGGAACCTCATCTGGCTTTGCTGAACAAGCTTTCAGGAATTGGCAGCCCGCAAGACCTTGTGGATTTGCTCGACACCCCTGGCGGCATTGAAATCAAAAGTCTTTGCAGCGAGGTGGAACTGCAAAACAGCGACATCCTGGAAGTTTTTTACTCGCGTTTGGCAAATTTCGCGAGCTTGGAAAAGCTTGGCTTGGTGCAGGATTGGGCGAAGCTCTTCGATTGCGAAGGAACAAAATTGGCTGTGTCGGTGTTGCAGCTATTTTTGGAATCCTTGGGAGGGTGCAGGATTAGTTTTGATGGACTAAACAGGAAAGCAGACCGCTTCCAGATTAGTAACCTATTGGATCTACGCAATTTAAGCTATGATCATGTTTACTTCTTCCACGCCATTGAGGGAGAGCTTCCTTCCAGCCCAAATCCAGTCTGGCTCTTAAACGAAGCCCAGCGAGCCAAACTAAATCTGAAAAGCTATTCCGATTTGCGCCAACGAGAACGCTACTATTTTCTGCGCACAGTTCTCAGCAGCCAACACTGCGTTATTTTCACCCACCGGAACCTGGAAAATGACATTGAACCCGGCAGTTTTGTGACCGAATTAATCCAGGCATGTCAGGATGGAGCCCTCAGCCAGGTGAAGTTGGAAAACAAAAAGTATGAGCCCCGCATTTCGAGCTTGTATCAGGCTTGGCTGGGGAAATATGACAAAGAAGAAACCCCTTGGCAGAATGAGGTTTGCCGAGATTTTGGAGAAGATTTTCAGCGTTTTTTCACCATTCCCAGCCTGCCCGACTCGGATTTGGGAAAAAACCGGGACATCGTCTCTGGCCATTACGGATTGGACGGACTGCAAAAAAACCCATTTACATGGTATATAAAACATTTACGCAGGCTGCCAGAGCTCGAACTTCGGCCCGATGAAACCATCACCCGCAAACTCTTGGGAGCCATCATGCACGACTTTCTATCTGGCGTGCTGCAGCCTTTAGCTGGACGGGACCTGCGTTTACGGGATATCGAACCCTATCTAACTGATGAAATATTCCTGGCAGATGTGCTGCACAAACTCTTTTCCGGCGGTGGTCTTTTCTACCGCTATAAAATCCCGCAAAACTATAACTATGAATTCCTTACCAGCATTATCTCGAGCAGCATGGTGGATTCAATTAAACAGTTTTACCAAGACTTTCTGGCTCATAATCTAAAAAACACCCCTTTCCGTCTCATACCTGAACAAGACAATGAAAATGAGGGCGGAAATACTGGCAAAGAGCTGCTGCGCATAAACATGGAGGGTGCAGACTACGTCCTGCGCATCCGCGGCAGAGCGGATCTACGCGTAAAATGCACTGACCAGGATATAATCATCGACTTCAAAACTGGCGGACTAAACTACGACCAGCTCTATTTTTATGAATGGCTGTACTATCGACTCGATGAAAACTGGGAAAACCGAAAACTTGTCTCGTTGTTTTGGCAGCTTTTCAAATATGAGATGGAGAAAAGCTCTGATAAACCAGAAGCACGGATAAAATGGAAAGACCAAGTGGAGGACGTTTTAAGAGATTGCCTTGCAGAAGGATACAGCCTAGGGCAAAAGGTCGCTGACAGGCAGGATTTGAAAAAGATTTCCCGGGCTGATCTTTATCGGACGCGAAAAGGAGGGGGAAAATGAGCAATTTCAAAAACAAAATCATAACCGCAAGTGCCGGCACAGGTAAAACTTACCGTCTTTCTGTGGAATATATCCGCATCCTGCTGGAACATTATGGAAAACACAAGGATTTCAGCTTGGACAGCATCCTGGTGCTCACTTTCACGAAAAAAGCTACCGCTGAAATCAGGGAACGCATAAATGAACATCTATCATTGCTTTGCGACCCCAATCCCTCCAAGGCAGAAGATGCCAAAGACAGGCAGGGATTACTGGAATCACTGATTGGGAACGATGGTCATAAGGAGCTGTCTGACATGCAATTGGAAATCCTGAACAGCGCCCTCAGACAGATTTCTTCCGATCGCAAGCAATTGCAGGTGATGACGATAGACTCCTATATTGGCAGCATTTTCCGAAATATCGTGCGCCCTCTGCGCAGCATTGAAAGTTATGAGATTGACAATCAAGCCGTGGAAAAACGCCTTCCATTCTTGATGGCGCACTTGATGACAGATAAATACAAACCATTATTGGACAGCCTGTTGCGGCGCAAAATCAGCCCTTCCCTGGATGAATATCAAAAGTTTTTCAGCACTCTCATCCAGGCTCGCTGGCTCCATTTTCTCATCCAGAAACATGGTGACCACAGCGAACCAGGCACCCTGCATCACCTTGCAAAAAACCCCAATCCCAGCCTGCGTGATGAAGCTTTGGAAAACGCACGCCAAGCTATGTCTCAAATCCTGAGTCATTTACAGGAAGTCGAATCGTTAAAAGATAAAAAAATAGAACCCATGGATTATTTCAAAAAAGACTTCAAGAATCTTTTTAGAGATTCCGTGAATAGCTGGGATAAGATTATTTCAGAATCGGATAAAATGCTTTCCAACCCCGAAGGCTGCTACAGGTTATTCAGCAAAAATAAAAGCGGCGCTATTACAAGCGGAAACCAATTAAGAGGAAAAGCCCTCAGCGCTGCAAAAGAACAGATCAACGAACAGGAAGCCCGGCTCGCTAAAGCTCTGGCAAACTATCTCATCCACACACATTTCTTGAAAGAACAGGATGAAATCCTCAAGGTCTGGGAAGCAGTTCTGAGTGAATATGACAAGCTCATATACATTTATAAAAATATGACTTACGATGATGTTTCCTGGTTCACCTTGGAAGCGCTCTTCAGCAGCGAACCACCGAATTTTGATATGCAAATTGAAAATGTGGCGACAGAATTCTATCAATTCCTCTCACATCGCAGCAGGTTCATTCTGATTGATGAATTTCAAGACACCTCCCTATTGCAATTTGCCATTCTGCAACCCATTATCTCAGAAGTGATTAGCGGCGAAGGCACCAAGGATTTTGGCGGCATCATCATCGTCGGCGACGAAAAACAATCCATTTTCGGCTGGCGAGGCGGCGAACGCGAATTGCTTTTAA
>JAAYKA010000080.1 GCA_012522635.1 Candidatus Cloacimonadota bacterium | reverse complement strand
TGTCAGGCAAGACTTTAAGCGCAAACAAGAGCGAAGGGGAAGCGCGCTCCCAGCCCCAAAAAATACGAAAAAGGAAGGTAAAAATTATGAAAGCGATTTTAGGAAATTTCTTCCGCAGCTTCAGCGGTAAGGCTGATGGAATGGTCTATTATTATAACCGCAGATTGGGCAAAGTGATTGCACGGGAATACGTTAAGAACCGACCCAGCATTGCCAACAAGCGGTTCGGCGAGGTGAATCAGAACCTGAAGGCATTGGACCCTTCCCCGGGGTTTTTTTGATAAGCAACAAAGTGACAGGTCCGTTAAAACCCTTAAACGCTCCCATCCGTTTAACCCTGCGAAATATTGTTAAACCGCAAAAACTGATATGTTGCTTGACACAAAAACGACAGGCATTATGATAGCTCCAATATTTTTAACAGATACAAAATCAAAAAAGATTGTTGAGGAAAGAATGAAAAAACTTGCATTGCTTTTCGTTGGCGTCCTTCTTCTGAGCATGGTGGTTCCCGCCATGGCGGAAGCACTCCATGGCAGTGACGTGTTTGAGCTTCAGCAGATTTACACTTGGCCTGTTATGGCAATTGAAGTGAACTGGCCTATAGAGCTGTGGCAGAAAAATTCTCAGATTCAAAACCAGGGCAAGTACTCACAAACTCCCATTGCAGGCGCCACAGTTTGGTTTGACGATGGCAGCGGCCCCGTGGCAGTTGGCAGCACCGATGCTGATGGCAGATATATTTTCACCAGTCAGCCCGGCAACAATCTCTATCCCGGTGCGGGTATCTATTTTATGACCGACCCCGGATTTATTTTCTGGAACCCAGAATATGTGGTAATGAGCATCATGTATCTGAATGAAGACCTCGACGAAAGCATTTTCAAGGCCGAGAACCCCATTCCGCATTTTTTGATTTCCTTCACCGCACGCAGCGACCAAAACCATGTGAAAATCATGTGGGGTACCCTATACGAAAACGACCTCTTGGGCTGGTGCGTCTATCGTTCGGAACAAAATAACCATCTGAATGCGCAAAACATTACCCCAGATATGATTCCGGCTACAAACAGCAGCCAAATACAGACTTACAGCCTCATCGATACAGAGGTTGAGCCTGGCAGCATCTACTACTATTGGTTGGAATGCGTGGAAGCCGCTTCCAGCACCTTCTATGGCCCGGTCAGCGTCACAGTGGAAGGCGAAGTCCCCGGGATTTATCCCACCCTCAGCCAGCTTAAAAACGCCTGGCCCAATCCCTTCAAAGCCCAGACCGGCACCACCATCGGCGTGGATATCAAGGAAGGCGAAACTGGAAGCCTAACCATCTATAATATCCGGGGACAACTTCTGAAAACACAGCAACTTGCATCTGGCAGCCATGAGCTTGTTTGGAACGGATTGGATGTCAGTGGCAAAGCCTGCGGCAGTGGGATTTATTTCTATAAACTCATCACGCCCAGCCTCATCCAAAGCAAAAAGATGGTCATCATCAAATAAAACCGCTAATCTTTGAAAGCATGAAGCCCCGGAATCCCCGGGGCTTTTTTGATTTCTCACAAGTGGTTTGACAAAAAAGCGCCAGTCAAAAAGCTTGAACAAAACCCGTCCCGCTTTTCAAGGCTCAAAAATAGAGTTTTGGCGGGTCAGCAAGAGGAAACACATGCAAAAGATAATGATTGACGGTAACAGCCTGACTTTGCAGCAGGTTGAGGATATTGCCCTGGGGCAGGCTCGGATTGAATTGACTGCGGATTGTGTGGCAAAAGTGCAAAAATGCAGGGACTATGTGGACAAGGTAATCGAGCGTGGAGACGTGATTTATGGGCTCACCACCGGTTTTGGGAAGTTCAGCACGGTCACGGTTCCGCCCGAGCATATCGCGGAACTGCAGTTGAACCTGATTCGCAGCCATGCCACCAATGTCGGTCCGCTTTTCAGCACCGCCCAGGTGCGGGCAATCATGCTTTTGCGCATCAATGTGCTGGCAAAAGGACATTCCGGCATTCGCTTGCAGACCTTGCAAACTTTGGTGGAAATGCTGAACCGGGGCGTGCATCCCCTGATTCCGATGCGCGGTTCGGTTGGCGCCAGTGGAGACCTTTCCCCGCTTTCACACCTGGTTTTGCCTCTTTTGGGCGAAGGCGAGGCAGAATTTGAAGGAAAACATACCAGCGGGGCGGAAGCCATGCGGAAAGCGGGTTTGGAGCCCATCAAGCTGCAGGCGAAGGAAGGTTTGGCGCTGAATAACGGCACCCAGGTGATGGCGGCTTTGGGGGTTTTGAGCCTTTTGGAAGCGCAAAGGCTTTGCCAACAGGCAGATGTGACGGCAGCTTGCAGCATCGATGCCCTCATGGGCACACCGCAGGCTTTTGACCCACTGATCCACAATCTGCGCCCTCATCCCGGGCAAAAAACCAGCGCCGCCAACCTGTGCAAGCTGTTGCAGAATAGTAAATTGAGGGAATCTCACATTGATTGTGGCAACGTTCAGGATGCCTACAGTTTGCGCTGCACTCCGCAGGTTCATGGAGCCGTGCGGGATGCCTTGAATTATGCGCGCGGGGTTCTTGAAATTGAGATAAATTCCGCCACGGATAATCCGCTCATTTTTCCGGATGAAGGCAAGGTGATTTCCGGTGGAAACTTCCACGGAGAGCCTCTGGCATTGGCTTTGGATAACATCGCCATCGCCGTTTCGGAGCTTGCCTCCATCTCTGAACGCCGGGTTGAGCAAATCCTCAATCCCTCTTTAAACCGGGGACTCAATGCTTTTTTGGCAAAACGCCCCGGCATCGATTCCGGCTTCATGATTGTGCAGCTCACCGCCGCCGCGCTGATTTCCGAAAACAAGGTTTTGGCGCATCCAGCCAGTGTGGACAGCATTCCCACTTCCGCGAACCAGGAAGACCACGTTTCCATGGGCTCGGTTTCCGCGAACAAGCTTTTGCAGGTGATGCAAAATGTGAAAACGGTGTTGGCGATTGAGCTGATGATTGCCTGCCAGGCGCTGGACCAAAGAGCTATTCCCAGTTCGCCAGTTTTGGAGCGCGTGAAGGCGCTGCTGCGTAAAAAGGTTCCCGCTTTGGCAGAGGATAGAGTGATGTATCCGGATGTGAACGCCGCCACGGAATTGGTGGGTTCGGGCGCCATTTTGAGTGAACTTCAGATGGCGGATGCAGATTTAGATTGACAAAATTTCCCCCGTGTGCGCCTCTGATATCATGAGAAAACTTTTCACGCTTCTACTGCTGGCACTGGCGCTGGCTTCCTGTTCGCAGGTGAACACGCTGTATAACGCCCGCAAATATTTCAAAGCGGCGCAGGCGCGACCCCTGAACGCGAACGGGCGGCCAAATAACCAAGCCGTTGAGGAATATACCAAAGCGATTAAAAAATGCGGCATCATCCTGAGCAATGAAAAACATGACAGCCGCACCGACGACGCTCTTTTCCTCATGGCAAGGGCACTTTATTACAAAGGTAACAGTGCTTTCCAAGCCAAAGACCAGTTCGAATCCATCATCAAGGGTTTTCCAGACAGCCCCTTTGTGGGGGAATCTCACATCTATCTGGCGAAGGTGCTGCGTGACATCAACCAGAAGGAACAGTCCTATAAAACCTTGCAGGAATTTGTGTTGGATTCCACGCATAAGAAGCTGCACCCCAAGGCTTTGATGAATTTGGCACAGTTCAGCATTGAGGATAAAAACTATCTCCAGGCGCAGTATTGGCTGCAAAAGATTTTGACGGATTTTCCCAAATCCGAGGAATACCGCGAGGCCTTCTTCATTTTTGGGCAAAACTATTATATTGAAAAGGATTACCAGGCTTCGCTGGCAGAATTTCAAAAGATTGTGAAAGACCGGCGCATTACCCAGCAAATGAAGCTGGAGGCGCGCTATTACATTGCCATGAACCAATTTATGCTTGGCGAACATGAGCAGTGTAAAAAGACCCTGAAAAAGCTTCTGAAAGATGAAACCCGCCCCGAAAAGCAATCCCTGGCGCGGGTTCTGCAGGCGAGGCTTTATTTGGCAGAAGGCGCAGCGGATAAGGGTTTGGCGGAGATTGAGAGCATAGCGAAAACCTATCCCCGCACCCAAAGCTCCGCGGAGGCGCAATATCACTTGGGTGAATACTATTTTTATGAGGAACAGGACCTGGAAAAAGCGGGCACAGCCTACGGCAGAGTGCGCACGGAGCTTTCCACATCGGAGCTGGCAGAGCCGGGTCAGCAAAGGTCTACCGCCATCAATCAACTCAAAACAAATGTGCAGCTCAATCCGGAGAGCAATCTGCAGGCCTACGTGGATTATTGCATCAGCGCCGCCGAGAACTATTTCAGCGTGTTTTCCATGCCGGATTCCGCTCTGGTTTTGTATGACCGCTTGATTTCTTCCAAAGAACTGGCTGTGGCGAAGCGGGACACGGTTTTGATTGAGTTTGAAGCCCAGCAGGCGGTTGTGGATTCCCTGCAGTTGGCTTTGCAAGCCTTGCCTGAACCGGAACCGGAGCCGGAACCGGAACCCGTTGTGCCAGATAGTCTTGCAGTGCCTGAGGAAATCCAGGAAACTGATTTGGATGGGGAAGAGATTGAACCTGAACCGCTGATTGAAACCGAAACAACCGAAGAAGATTTGGAGGTTTTGGAGCCTCCTCTGGAAGAGCTGGATTCTGAAATCCCGGAAATTGAGGATTTGCCAGAACCGGATGATGAGCCGGAGGAAGAGCCGGAGGAAGAGCCTGATAATCAACCGATTATAGAAGAAGACGATGATTCCATCCCTCAAAATCCTCAGCCCACTGATACGGATTTAGATGAGTCTGAGGAACTTTTGGGAGAGCAGGAGGAAATCGACACTGAACCGGTGCCACTTCATCAGGAACCGGAAGATGTTGATGATATTGAGGAACCGGAACCGGAAATTGAAATTGAGCCTGAGCTTGAAGCTGAAGATGGGGAAGAGCCGGTTGTTCCTGAAAAGCCTGAGGTTTCCAGGACGGAAGGTTTGGAGATTGACACCGAGCCTGTTTTGGATTTAATAGACCTGCCGGAGATTGATTTGTTGGAGCCGGAAAGCTCTGAGCCGGATAGCCTTGGCGTTGAAGAAGATGAGGCGGAAGAAGAGCCAATCATCGATGCCGAAGCGGAAGCCAAGCGCGAACTTGAAGCCCAAAGAAAAGCTCTCCAACGCGAGCTGACCGCGGCTCAAAATGAACTGGAGCAGGTGCAAAAAAACCTCGATTCCCTGGATGCGGTTTTGCTGCGCTATGACAGGGAACTTATCCCTCTGGCGCTGTTTTCCAAAGCCACCATCCTCAATAAAATCGGGCCGGATGTGGAAGGTATGGAAGCCATTTACCAGGATATGCTAACTGAGTATCCCACAAATAAATACACAAATGCCCTGGAAGATATGCTGGCTGGCGAGACGGTGCGCCTGATTGACCCGGAAGAGGAAGCGCAGGAATTGCTGATGGAAGAAGCGCTTGGCATGGCGGAAAGTGACCCTGAATCCATGCTGACGCTGTTGGAAGAGCTGGCAGCTTCGGAATATCCGCCCATCAGACTGAAGGCAACCTTCCGTTTGGCATGGTTTTACAGCTTTGAGCTTCCCGACACAACCGCCGCAAAACCATATCTTTCCGAAGTTTTGGAGCTTGACCGCAACGGCGAATATGGCAGCCTTGTGACCAGGTTCTTTGATGGCACAAAGTTTAATTTTCCCAAGGATGAAGAGGCTGATTCTTTGGCAATGAGCGACAGCCTGGCAACGGAAGCTGAAACGCTGGAAGATGAACAACCCCAGGAGCTTGAGCATCCGGTTTTGGATTCTGAAGAAGAAATTGATTCAGCGGAAGGGATGGCTGTGGAAAAACCCGAAGAGGAAGAAGACCCGCCGCCTCAGGAGGATTTAGATAGCCCCGAATCCGTTGAACCACAGGAAGATATGCCTCCGGTTGAGGACACTGAAGAAGACCCGCCTACTCAGGAGGAACCCCAAACACCAGAGCCTCAAAAGGAAGAAACTCCAATTGAGGGCAGCCCTGAACTCGATGAACCACAAGAGGATACAGCTCCGGAAACAGTCCTCGAAACCGAGATTGAAGATGATGTGAGCCCACCCGTGGAAAATGAACCTGAAGAGGAGGGCGGAAACCCCACAGACCAAGAGGATGGCCAAACTGAATGAGGGAAAAACTTCGGCGCTCAGCGGGCAAAACCTGTGGCTGAGATTGCTGATATTGGTGATGGCGCTTTTCTCCGCTCTGGATGCTTCCTGGCGTCAAATCATAATGCTGATGGCGCTCTTTTTAATCTTTATGCTGCTTGAACTGGATTTGTATTCCAAGCTGTGGAAAGGCCTGCGGTTTTCGCTGCCGTTTTTAGCCGCCTACTGGATTTTTGGCACTCTGTTTGGCAGGGCTTTCCCAGACTTAGTGCTGTTTTCCCTCAAACTCATCTTTTTCATCGAAGCCACCGTTTGGTGTTTCGCGAACCTGCACGTAAAAGATATATTACGAGATACTTATGGCTTGCGCCGCCGTTCTTGGGGAAGAAAATCCCTCCGCTTCGCCTTTGCCACCGGCCTCTATATTCGGGCTTATTTCAAACTCTTTGAACGTGATAAAATCAAGGGTTACAATAGCATCGGCGCTGTGTTGGACAATATGGTGGGTGTGGGCACCCAGGTCTATCAATCCTCGGAAGTGATTGAAGCTCAACTGGAACATATTTTTAAGACGCCCCTGGAAAAGGGGGATGGTTCCCTGCCCAATCTCGTCGGCCTCAGCGTTTTGGCTCTGATGGTGCTTATCAGCGCGGTTTAGGTTTATGGCACGCTTTTTGATGAGATTGATGTTTGACGGCACGGATTTCCGTGGTTGGCAGGCGCAATGCGCCGGACGCAGCGTGCAGGGTGATTTGATT
>JAAYKA010000079.1 GCA_012522635.1 Candidatus Cloacimonadota bacterium | reverse complement strand
TTGAGATTTAACTTGACAAGCCCTGCCCATCCAATATTTTGCGTCTATTATCAAATACGAGGTTAGCAGCATGGAACTCAGGCTTGAACAGCTAAAATTCCCATCCGATACGAATATCATCTTGGGTCAAAGCCACTTCATTAAAACTGTGGAAGACCTCTATGAAGCAATTGTGAACACCGTTCCCGGCATCAAGTTTGGCTTGGCTTTTTGCGAAGCTTCCGGACCATGTTTGGTTCGAAAAGAAGGCACAGATAACGAATTAATCGAATGCGCTGTGGAAAATATGTTGCGTTTGGGCGCGGGGCACTCTTTTTTAATCGTGCTGCGGAATTCATTTCCCATCAACGTGTTAAACGCGATAAAAGATTGCCGCGAAGTGGTTAATATTTTCTGCGCCACCGCAAATCAAGTTCAGGTAATCTTGGCCAAAACCGAGCAGGGAAGTGGAATTTTGGGCGTCATCGACGGAAATTCGCCCCAGGGTATCGAACTGGATACCGATATCACAAACCGTAAAAAATTCCTGCGCGACATCGGTTACAAGCGCTAACGTGGAATATCGCAGCTTCATCGCACTGGAAACGCCAGAGCAGCCACAAAGTTCGCTGGTGGAGGTTTTGCGCCGGCTGAGGCCACATCCTGGTGTGAACTGGGTGAAAGACGAAAACCTGCATCTGACCCTGCTTTTTTTGGGAGATGTGGACGTGAACAGACTCGGAGAAATCAGCGAAGCTCTCTCTGAAATCTGTGCCAAAGCGGAGGCTTTCTCCCTGGCGCTCAAAGGTTTGGAGCTTTTTCCTTACAAGGCTCCGCGTTTGGTTTGGGCCACTTTGGCGGATAAGGATGGCTCTCTTTCAGCCTGGCATAAAAAGCTTTTGGGAAAGATACGTCACGCCGGTTTTGAGCCTGACGCGAAACCGCTCAAAGCGCACATAACCCTGGGACGCGTAAAAAAACCGCTCCCAGCCTCATTGCAGAGGGATATTTTGACGATGGAATTGGAAACCGGTTTCCATCTCTATAACCGGGTGACCTTGTTTCGCAGCGTGTTGCGTAGCGATGGCCCCATCTATCATGCTTTGGAAAGTTTTGAATTAAGATAAAAAAGGAAAATACAATGCAGGACAAAAACAAAGACGCAGCCCTGAAAACCGCAATTTCGCAACTGGAAAAGAAATTCGGCGAAGGTACTGTTATGCGCTTGGGTGAAAAAGCCCAACAAAAAGTGGATACCATTCCCACCGGGGCATTCAATCTGGATATAGCTTTGGGAATTGGCGGCGTTCCGCGAGGCCGCATCATCGAAATTTACGGCGCCGAAGCCAGTGGCAAAACCACCCTGGCACTGCATATTGCCGCGGAAGCTCAAAAATTGGGCGGTGTGGTGGCTTTCATCGATGCTGAACATGCTCTGGACACGTCTTACGCCAAAAGGTTGGGCGTGGAAATTGATGAATTGCTGCTTTCCCAGCCCGATGGCGGCGAGCAAGCCCTGGAAGTTTGCGAAACCCTGGTGCGCAGTTCGGCAGTGGATCTCATTGTGATTGATAGCGTTGCGGCATTGGTTCCGCGCCAGGAAATTGAAGGTGAAATGGGCGACAGCCATGTTGGTCTGCAAGCTCGTTTGATGAGCCAGGCCCTGCGCAAATTGACCGCCATTGTCTCAAAATCCAATACAGCCGTGATTTTCATCAATCAAACCCGCATGAGAATTGGGGTCACCGCCTACATGAACCCTGAAACCACCGCTGGTGGCGTGGCGTTGAAATTTTATTCCACAATCCGCATGGAAGTTCGCTTTGCCGGAGCCCTCAAATCCACCGGAGCGGAGGCGGAAGTTATTGGCGCCAAAACCCGCGTCAAGATTGTGAAAAACAAGCTTGCCCCGCCCTTTAAAACCGTGGTTTTCCCCATCATTTTTGGCGAGGGAATCTCGAACCTGGACATCATTTTGGACATGGCCGTGGAACAGGAAGTTGTGAAAAAAAGCGGCTCCTGGTTTGCCTACCAGGATACCAAACTGGGACAGGGCACGGAAAAATCCAAACAATTTCTGCGGGATAATCCCGAAATCCTTGAAGAGATAGAAAATAAAGTGCGTGAAAAAGCCAGTCCAGTTGAGGAAACCAATCCCATCGATGAAACTGAGGATAACGAACAAGAATAAAAGCACCCTCAAGCTTGAACTGGAAGGAAATTGCGGGGGCAGCCTGCCAAAACGGGCGCTCCCGCCTTCATATCCGCCGGTTTTTGAAGGTGAAATTTCCGCGGACGAAGCCCAGGAACTTTGCCGGCTTTTACAAGAACAGGCGAAAAAAATATTGGTGGATTATCTTGCCAAATCTGAGCGCAGCAGCCTGCAATGCCGTAAACTGCTGCAAAGAAAAGAGTTCGATGGCCGAACCATCGAAGCCGCAATTCGATATTGCCAGGAAATGAATTACATCAGCGACGCGCGTTTTGCCGAAATCTTGATCCGTTCATATCAAAATCGCCGCGCCAGCAAACGCGCCATCGTTGCCAAATTGCGGGAACATCAGCTTCCCATCCAGCTTTGGGAGCCAATTTTAGAAGAGCATTTTTCAAGCGAGCAAGCCTCGGATGATCTCGGAGAGCTTTTGAGAAAATACTGCGCCTCCAAAGCTGAACTGCCCTATAACAAACTGCGTGAAAAAGCCTTTGCTTATCTGTTCCGCAAAGGTTTTGAGCTTGATGACATCCAGTCCGCTTGGGACGAATTGGATTAAAAAAACATCTAAAAATGTTTTCTGATTGCAGGTAAAAATAAAAAACATTGACTGGATTATAGCCCCCAATTATTTGTATGTAAATACCCAAAAAAAAGAGGTTAAACCATGTTATTAGCAGATTTTTTGGATCCAAAGACAATCGCGTTTGAACAGCGTGAGCTTGAAAGGGAACAGGTTTATTTGGAAATTATCCAAAGGATTTGCTCTCATCGACATCCAGGCGTAAATCATTGCGATCAAGAGCTTTTGGACGCCATTTTGGCGCGCGAAAAAGAAGCGCCGATGGCCTACGCCGGCAGCATTGCCATTCCCCATGTGCGTTTGGACGGTTTGGACGACATTTTGATAGGCATGACTTTCTTGGAAAAACCGTTGGATTACGATGGCATCAAGGTGGATTGGATTATCCTCATCCTCACAGATAAATCCTCCTCCAAGATATATTTAAACATTGTGGCAGCGCTTTTAAGAATGTCCAAAGATCCTCAAATTATGGAAAACCTGCGCGGACTGAAAGACGGTCACGAGGTAATCCACTTTTTGAAACAGCAGCAGATTGAAGTGGGTTCGGAACTCACCATCGCGGACATCATGGTGAAAAACCCCGTCTGTGTGTCGCCACAGGATAAACTGAGCAAAGTGGACAGCCTGTTGAACAAACACAGCATCGCCATGCTGCCCGTCGTGGACGATGATCATAACTACTTGGGAGAGATAAACATATTGGATGTCCTGAAGGTGGGTGTGCCGGATTATTTGATGCGCATCAGCGATCTGGCTTTTCTGAGTTCTTTCGAACCGTTGGAAAACTTGTTTGAAAAAGAGGAGGAGCTCAGCGCGGAAGATGTGATGCGCACAGATACGATATATCTGAATCCCACGGATTCCGTGGTGGAGGCGGTGTTTCACATGTTGAGGGAAAATCGGCGCTATTTCTGCGTGTTGGAAAACGGCAAGATTGTGGGGGTTATTACGGCAATGGATGTTTTTAAGAAGGTAATCAAAGCATGAGCTCTGCCATTACTATGCTGGTGGCGCTGGTAATTTTCGCCGTCACCTACGTGTTGATTATCACAGAATGGATCAACAAGATGCTGGCCTCCCTCATCGGTGGTTTTTTGCTGGTTATGACAGGTATCCTCACTCAGGGGGAAGCATTCCTCGCGGTGGATTGGAATGTCATATTTTTTCTGCTGGGCATGATGTTGGTGATTTCGGTTTTGAAAAAAACCGGCGTCTTCATGTATGTGGCGATTAAAACCGCCAAACTCGTGCGTGGTCATCCTTTGGCAATCATGATGCTCCTTTTTTGCATCACCGCTTTCTTTTCCGCTTTCTTGGACAGCGTGACCGCGGTCATGATTTTGGTGCCGGTGGCAATGCTGATCTGCCACGAACTGAATATCTCGCCAGTTCCATTCATCATCACGATGGCTGTGGCCTCAAATATGGGAGGAGCCGCAACCATGGTGGGTGACCCTCCCAACGTGATTTTGGGAAGCGCCATCGACAAACATTTCATGGATTTCATGATAAACCTGACTCCAGCATCCTTGTTGTCGGTGCTGGCAAGCCTGGGCTTGATAATCCTGCTTTTCCGCAAAAAACTGTATGTGAGCCAGGTGAACCGTGCCAAATTGATGAGCTACAAAGAAGAAAGATTGATCACGGACAAACGGATGTTGGTGATTTCATTGACTGTCTTGGGCGCAATGCTTTTGGCTCTGGCTTTCGATGGAGTTCTAAAGCTTGGAACCGCAAGTATTTCCATGTCCGCAGCTCTGATTTTGATGGTGATTAGCAACCGCAAAAATATGGAACCGGTATTGGCAAAAGACATCGATTGGATTACCCTCCTTTTCTTCATGGGTTTGTTCATTTTGGTGGAGGGACTGGTAAAAACCGGATTCATCAACATACTGGCAAACAGAGTTATACACGTCACACAGGGAAAACCACGGCTCACCTCGATGGCCATACTTTGGATTTCAGGCATCTTTTCCGCTGTGGTGGACAACGTACCCTTCGTGGCAACCATGATCCCGGTTTTAAAACAAATTGCTCAGGTTATTCAAGATCCAAAGCTGATGGATCCAATTTGGTGGTCTCTGTCTCTGGGAACCTGCCTGGGTGGAAATGGCACCCTGATCGGCGCTTCTGCAAACATCGTCTCTGTCGGAATCGCCAAACAAAATGGCTTTCACATTTCGTTTAAGGAATTCACAAAAATCAGTGTGATTTTTACCTTCGTCTCACTGCTTACAAGCACAGCCTACATCCTCCTCCGCTATTATTAATCCTCCAAAGGTTGCAGACAGAGCTGAGAATTGTTTTCCACCTTGTTCACCTGCCTGCTGACAGGATAAAGCTCTAATTCTTTATCGTCTGGAGCTTTAAGCAGGGGTACAAAATCCAGAGGATCGCTCTGTTTGTGATCCAGCCAGGTCAGGCGATTATCCCCGAAAAGCATCACTGGAACCCGATCATGGATGGAGCGTGTTTTTTCTGAGGCAGCGGTGGTGATGATTCCCAATGACGGAATATAGCTGCCATCCGGGCCATTCCAAACGTCATAAATGGCAGCCATATAGATTAAATCTTCCAGCGCCGCGCGGATGAAAAAAGGTTGTTTGTCGCTTTTTCTCCATTCATAAAAACCGTTGGCTGGAACCAGACAGCGCCTGCGTTGCAGTCCACCCCGGAAGGAAGGTTTTTCGGTGATGGTTTCGGCGCGAACATTGATCAGGGCAAACTTTGGCAACTCCCGGCTCCAGGAGGGAACCAGACCCCAGCGGAAAAACCCGGGATAGCGTCCCGCGTCCTGACTCACAATTGCCATCACCGTTTGCGTGGGTGCCACATTGAAATTCTGTATCACCTGGTCGGATAATTGGGTGAGCCTCAGTTCTTTTTCCAGTTTTTGCAACTGGTCATATTTGATCACTTGGGCAAATCTTCCACACATTGTAAAACTCCTTGCGGTTGACAGGAAACACAAGCCCGAAAAACCTGCAACATGTTTTTTTAATCAAAGACCATCCAAGATGACCGTAAAAAAGGAAAGACCATGCCCAAATTCAATATCGACAAGGTGATGCAAGCCTTGGCCAAACACTTTGATGAGGTAAAAACCCCGATTGTGGACCTCATCCAAGTGCAAACCAAAGACCCCTTCAAGGTGTTGGTTGCCACCATTCTCAGCGCCAGAACCAAGGATGAAACCACCGCCAAAGCTTCCGCCAGACTCTTTTCCCAGGCTGAAACTCCGGAAGAGCTGGATAAACTATCTGAATCTCAGATTAACAACCTCATCCACCCGGTGGGGTTTCACAATACCAAAGCCAAGCACCTCAAACAATTACCAGGCGTTTTGCAGGAGCTTTTTGACGGAAAGGTTCCCGCGGAAATTGATGATTTGCTCCAGCTTCCGGGTGTGGGACGCAAAACCGCTAATCTGGTGCGCGCCGTAGCATTTTCACTTCCCGCAATTTGTGTGGATGTCCATGTCCACCGCATCAGCAACCGCTGGGGCTACGTTTCCACCAAAAATCCCCTGGAAACCGAGATGGCATTGCGCAAGATTCTTCCCGAAAAATATTGGCTCACATACAATTCGCACGTGGTTGCCTTCGGCCAAAACCTCTGCACACCCCGCAAACCGCGCTGCCATGAGTGTCCGATTTATGATTATTGCCCCAGAATTGGTGTGTGACCCAAAGCCATATTTGATCACTCTCAAAAAGGAATCGAAAATAATACTTGCCTGAAATGAAAGCTTCACGATTTTGGTATTCGCCATGACTGAACTCACCAAACTCATCAGCAGCCTCGATTGGCTGCGCGACGACATCATCGGGCGTAACATCCCGGTGCCCACTCCTTTTGGGGAGCGTCCACTCGTTTATGCGGATTACACTGCCAGCGGCCGTGGTTTGAAATCCGTGGAGAAAGCTATTTCAAGGGTTTTGGCCTATTATGCCAACACCCACACCGAAGATGTTTTCACGGGAAAAACCATGACCGCCCTGCTGAAGGATGCTGAAAACACGATTAAGGAATGCGTAAACGCCGGTCCTCAAGGAAAAATCGTGCTCACCAGCTTCGGCAGCACCGGCGGCGTGAACAAGCTGATGCAAATTTTGGGTGTGTATTGGCCCCCCGCGACCCGCGAAAGGGTTGGCGAAGTGCTGAAAAGCTGTCTGGAACGTAATCCAGAAGGTGTTGAGTGCAACCAGGATTTGCATAATTTCATGCACAAAAACAAACCCATCGTCTTTGTTGGTCCCTACGAACACCATTCAAATGAAATTATGTGGCGCCAAACCCTGTGCGAAATTGTGGAAGTGCCACTGGATGAAGGTTCTGAACTGGATCTCAAGGCGCTGGAAGCCATGGTTTCCAATCCCATTTACGACGGACGTCTCAAAATTGGCTCTTTTTCAGCCGCATCGAACGTGTCAGGCCTGCTCACCCGGGTTTACGATGTGGCACGCATCCTCCATCGTCACAATGCTTTGGCTTGTTTTGATTTTGCTGCTTGCGCGCCTTATGTCGAGATGGACATGAACCGCGATGAAGAATGCTATTTCGATGCCATCTTTTTCTCACCACATAAGTTTTTGGGCGGCCCTGGCACCAGCGGTGTCCTGATTTTTAACGAAAAAATCTACCCAACCCAGCTTCCTCCAACTGTTTCGGCGGGAGGAACCGTCAGCTTCGTTTCCATTAAAAAAGAAGAATACCACACCAACATTGAAGACCGCGAAAAGGCGGGCACTCCGGGAATAATGCAGGCCATGCGGGTGGCTTTGGCTTTCCAGTTGAAGCAAAAAGTGGGGCAAAAAAATATCGACCGCCTCGAGCATTTGCTTTTTGATAAATTCATGAGCGCCTTCGCAAATGAAGACCGTATAGTATTTTACGGTCCACAGGATATGGATAAAAAGATACCCATCATCCCATTCAATATCCGCCACAAAGATCGCATTCTACACCCAAAGTTTGTGGCAAGACTCATCAACGACCTTTTTGGCATCCAAACCCGCGCGGGATGCTCTTGCGCCGGACCTTACGGACACCATCTCATGAAAATCCAGGATCAGGTTTCGGATTTTTACCGCTGTCTGATTACAAACGCTGGCTACAACGGCATCAAACCCGGTTGGGTGCGCCTGAACATGCACTACAGCATGACCGAAGCGGAAGTTGACTATCTGATTGAAGCTGTTAAATTTGTCATTGAACACGGTCACAAATTCCTCACCTTGTACAGATTTAACATTTATAATGGCGAGTGGGAACACCTGCATCATAAAATGTCCAAACCCTTGGAATTGAGTTTGGAACTGGGTTTTGAAGACTCGCCTGATCCACAGCCCATCCCGGACGTGGAAAGCAAATACCCGCAATATCTCGAAGAGGCCAAACAAATTGCCGCCAGCCTGCCAGATGATTTTGAATTAAAACGCTGTGAACCGGAGCTTGACCGCTTGGTATTCTTTTATTTCCACCACATAAATCGCTAAATCAAAAAGACCCTTTCCACTCTCATTTTGGGAAATACAGAATCCCAAACGGAAATGAACTCCGCTTCTTAACTAAAACTGGTTTTATAAAGCCTGCGTCAGGGCGCGCTCACCGAATAGCTTGTCTGGGCTATCTCACTGGGGTTCCAGCCGCTACGAAATCCTCTTGCCTTCAAGGTTACTTCACCCGTTTGGCCGATGTAACATCCATCAACATAAAGAGTTGAATTCTTTGTAGGCTCACTTCCATCCAAGGTATAATAAACTTCAGCGTTCAGGGTGGAGCAGAAAATCCTGATTTGGGTTTCGGTGCTGATGTCACCGTCCCTGGGTATAAAACTGGGTGTGCCAACAGTGTTGAAATAGGTAAACGAATATGTGGCGCTGCTGATTTCGCTGGGATCGAAGCCATCCTTGTATGCTCTAGCTTTCACAATCACACTGTTTTCGCCCTCAGGAAAGAAGTTGGGAACAATCAGTGGATTAGAAGCGGAATACAGCTCGGATTTGTCGGTGGGGTCGCTGCCGTCGGTGGTGTAATAAATTGAAGCGCCATATTCGGCACAGGTGAGATAGATGGCCTGGCCTGTGTAGTAATCACCGCTGGGATGGCTGAAAATTGGTGCATCCAACTGGATGAGGTCTGTTGGCGGTTTTTTATGGCAGGAAAAAAGCGATAAAACAAGAAGCAGGAAGACCAAATACTTCAAATTTTTCATCTTGGACCTCGTTTTGAGTTTCTTTTCCCAAAGATGCCGTCCTCGTGATTCCTGTCAAGATTTATCTGTTCAAAATCTCACAAAAACTCAGCTTATTATTAATGTCCTTCCCTGGAATCGCTTATCTTTTTAACCTCGAACCACTTGGGATCAAAAAAACTTTTCAGGCTGATGAACTTTTTGCCTCCCGTGCGGGTATATTGAAAAAAATCAGGGCTGCCGGAATCCAGATACGCGTTGCGAACCAGTTCCGAACAATAGATTTTGCTGTCATCTTCCAGGTTGAAATCCATGTCGAACGGGGCGCCGCGCTCCAACATTTTTCTGCCTTCATTGGCGGTTGCCTGCGTATCCAGAGAAAACTTCGGGCTGGCGTGCCACAATGTCCCAGGAACCGCTTCGCGCATGAAATTATCCAGCTTATCCGCGCGCACTCCGTCAATTTCGGAGATTCTGCCTGAAATGCTGTGGATAACCATCCATTCTTCACCCTCGCGCACCAAAAGCCCACAATGTGAAACTCCATTGGAAGAAAAACCCGCGATGGTGTGGGAAAGCCAGCTCCTGCCTCTCCGCAACACGATGTCGCCCTCTTTTAAACTGTTGTAATCAATACCAAAAACAGCTTCCACATCCAAAACGCTGCCATACTGGCTGGATGGCACCGCACTTCCGCTGATAAAAAAACAGAGGCTTGCCAGAATCAGCAAGCCTCCAAATTTGAAAAATCTTATGATTTCTCCATCTTAACTTTCCATTCTCCGTCTTCTTTCACCATATCGTAATTCTTGGTTTCTTTTTGATCAGCTTTTTTGGAATTACTGGCTTCAACATTGGCAATCGCTTTGTCGCCATTCACGGTGACGCTCAGGACCTTGTAGGTGTCGAATCCTTCGTCATCGTCTTCTTTTTCTTTTTCTTCAACTTTGCCTTCTTCACCTTCTTCATCAAAAAGACCGCTGAAAGCATCGCCGCTCAAAAAGTCCAACACACTTTCTGAATCCTTCGTCACATAAAGCTTGGCTGTCTTGAAATCCTTTTTTGCAAGAGCTTCAAAGAAAGCTTTCGCCACCTTGGTGGCCTGCTGTTGCTCCGATGGTTTGCAAGCCGCGACCAATACCAAGAGCGCGACCAACAAAACGCCAATAATCATCTTTTTCATACTATTCTCCCGTATGATTTGTATTGCCGCGTTGGCAGGGATGCCTGATTTGGACAAGCTTTTTGGGAAATTAAACCCAAAAAACGCTGACTTTGCCTTTGGCTATTCCAAGTTTCACGCAGCTTGCATCACTTATAATAAGTACGGCGTTTCAAGTCAAGCATTTTTTTTTATGTGAATCTAAAGATAAAGAGTTCTATAAATTACAATCGAGGGTGCTTATTTCAAAAATAGCGCAGGGCGGGGCTGAAAAATCCCGTTTATATCAATACCCCGGCCTGCTTCCTTCTTTTTTCCAGCCTTAATGTCCCTTGGGTCGCCATCCTGACACCCCCGATTCTTTGACGGGTAACCCTCCAATATCTCCAAACTGGAAATCCTGTTGGAATCAAGATTGAAGCAGGAGTGCATTGATTTTCTTTCGTTCGATAGGGCTGGATGTTGAAAAAAATCCTCATTTTTTGGTGAAGATGGAAACCTTGATTGTGAGAGGATAATCTGAATCTTTCTTGGTTGCCGCCTTATGTCTCCCTTATGTTTTAAAAGCAACCATAAGCGACACAAAGAGTTATGCTCTATTTGGTTTTATTCAAGCGACTCGTTCTGATCTTGCAGAACGATGTTTTGGAACACGAAGCGGACTCAAGTTTTTATGCTAAAAAGACTCGAGGCTCCAAAAATCCCAGTGGAAAAAAATCGATAATCGATAACTTCCTGATAGACAGATGGATATAAGTTTGGTAAATAGATTCCCAATTTCCACTTTATCGTTATAACTGAATCGTAAAAAAGAGCTTAGCGTTTGTAAGACATAGATGTTATTATAAGTTAAAGGATTTAGCCGCTTGACAAAAGAAGCCCGATTAAAAATCTTGTGATGCCTCCCTTGGTGGAAATCTGATAGTTGTGCAAGTCTTTTGTGATATGTTTTTTAGGCTTGCTTGTGGATTATGTGGAAAAGCTGTGGATAACTTTTTGAACCCAAGAGCGCCAAGGGTGATGAATTTTAATATAACCACTTTATTTAACATGGTGTTGTGGAAAATATGGAAGCGCTTATAAGCCTCACTTCAGCTTTGTGGATAAAGTTAATTTTTTCTATAGGATACGCAGATGGATCAGGATATTTGGCAGAACATTTTGGATAAGTTGGAGGACAACATTAACAACCAGAGTTTCAGAACCTGGTTTTCGGACACGCGTTTGGTGGACATGATGGAAGACACTTTGGTAATCAGGGTTCCCACCCAATTCGCGGCAAATTATTTGAATCAAAACTACACGGATACTCTGGGTGAAATTTCCTACGCGCTCTACAAGCAGCGCTATTTGGTGAAATTCACCCCGCCTCCTCATAATCCGCCAGAGCAAAAAACCGCTCCCGGAAATTATTTTGGAAACCGGGTGATTTTGAACACCAAACTGAACGACCGCTTCAATTTTGAGCAGTTTGTGGTGGGCAGGAACAACAATTTTGCCTATTCGGCTGCCAAAGCTGTGGCGGAAGCGCCTGGATTGACCTACAACCCGCTTTTTATCTACGGTGAAAGTGGGATGGGAAAAACACATTTAATGCAGGCGGTGGGAAACTTTGTGGCTCAGGAAGGGCGGAATTGTTCAATTTATTACACCACCAGCGAGGCTTTCACAAATGAGATGATTGAATCCATCCGCGCCAATAAAATGCCGGAATTTCGTTCGAAATATCGCAAGGTGGATTTACTTTTGGTGGACGACGTGCATTTTCTTTCCCGCAAGGAAGGCACCCAGGAGGAGTTTTTTCACACCTTCAACGCGCTTTTTGACAGCCGTAAACAGATTGTGTTGACTTCAGACCGTCCGCCCAAAGATATTCCGGATTTGGAAAATCGCCTGGTGACGCGCTTTGAGAGCGGTCTGCTCTGCGACCTGAAAAACCCGGATTTTGAAACCCGCGTCGCCATTTTACGCAAGAAAGCGGAGCCGGAAAATATCGAACTTTCGGATGAGATCATCTCTTTTATCGCAGAATCCATTTCCTCCAGTGTGCGCGCTTTGGAAGGTTCCTTAATCCGTATTTTGGCATACGCGTCCTACAATAAACTGGATCCAACCGCGCTGGATACCGAAACCGTGCGGGATATTTTGAGCGATATGATTAGCGAACACCGCAAGGAAATCACCCTCGATACAGTGACACAGGAAGTTTGCCAAGCCTATGGAATCACGATTCCCCAGATAGTGGACAAAACGCGGCGGCAAAATATATCTTTTCCCAGACAAATTGCGATGTATTTGGCGAGCTTGTTGATTCCTTCCATTTCACTGAAAGAAATCGCGGAATATTTCAAGCGCAAAGACCATACCACTGTCCTCCACGCCAAAAAAATGATAGACAACCGTTTTCGTGAAGACATCAACTTCCGTTCCCACATCGAACAGCTCATTAAGAACATTAAATCATAGATTTTTAGCCCCTTTTATGTGGATAAGTGGAAAGAATCTGTGGATAACTGTGGACAAGTCACATTATTTTTGCATGGTGCAGGGCTGATGTGGATAAGGCCTGTTTTGACCTTGCATCTATCCACATCTTATACACCAGATTTGGAACTTTTTTATGCCTTGCGGCGCATCGGTTTAAAAAAAAGGTTGACCGATAATCCACGTATCCACAGTGCCTACTAATACTACTTTTTGAGAAATGACTTTTTTAATAGGTATAACAATATGGATTTAAGAAAAGCTATTCTGCTCTTGTTGCTGGCAATTTTAGCATTGAGCGGATGTATCAAAAAAAACAACCCGACCGGGAATAATTGGTCGGATGTGAGACCATTGACTTTAACCGATGATTTGGAAGTTTTTGGTGGCTATAGTTTTGCGGGAAATGCTCAAATTAAAGGCACAGAATCTTCCCTTCTCTGTGGAAATTTCGATGGCGTCGAAAGTGTTATTTTTATGCGTTTCACAGGTTTGCCGGAAGAGGGTACCTTCCGCATTCCGGATTATCAGGATTCCACCTTTTTGGCTCTGACACTCACGAAGCGCTCCTCTTTGAGACGCAATCCCATTGATTTGAAAGTGTACAAATTAAACCAAAGCTGGGCGGCGGATAGCACAGCCTTGATTGACGATGCCAATTTGACCCTGATTACACCCACAGCTTTCACTGTGCCAGATTCCATCAGCTCCCTGGGCACCGAAATCAAGATTCCCATTCCGTTTTCAGCACTTGAAAATTGGCGCAGCGAAGCCGACACCTTGGGACTGACCCTGGCCATCAAAACCAATTCTCCTGCCTGGGTGGAAATGATGAGCATGGAAACAGGGCGCGGTCCGCAACTGCGTTTTCCCTACCGAATCACGGATCCAGAGGCTTCCACAGAAACAGATGACAGTATTTACGATCAGCGTCCCACTCGAGACAGCTATCGTGTTGACGAAAAAACCGCGCCGCTGCTCGCTAATCGCTGGGTTTTGAATAACATCACACCTTCGCGGGTTTATCTGGATTTTCTAATTGATAACAATTGGTTTAAGGATATGCAGGGCAATGTCTTGGATGAAAAACAACGCAAACGCGTGACCATCAACCAAGCCAAGCTGGTTTTGTATGTTAAAGACAGCGCATATTACGGGCCCAGCACTTCCGTCAAACTGCGCGCGGACAGGATGGACGACTCTTTGAATGTGGCGGATCCCGTGGTAATTGATGACAATCGTCTGACATCAGGAACCGTTTCAGACCAATTTGTGCGCGGAGACAGCCTCGAGATTGATATCACCGCCATTATCCAAGCCTACAGTTCAGGAAAAAAAGTGCCCTACGGCATCGTGGTGAGATCCATGCAGGAATTGCTAAATTATGGTAAACTGGAATTTTGGCATTTCACAGACGCGCCCGAGGATAAACGTCCCAAAATCCGTCTGACCTATACGCCGCCATATTTATAATCCTATGCGTCAGTTAAGCTTTGTTCTGATTCTGTTTCTGCTTTTTGCGGGTTGTACAAAAAAAGGTGAGAACCCGGAAAAACTCACGCCCTTGGCAGAAGTGGATGGAGATTTCATGTATCAGGAAGCCTTCCGCGGTCTTTTTACGGATGAACAGTGGAATGAAATGAGTCCTGAGCAAAGAAAGCGGGAGATTGAAAACTGGGTAAGTTTGACCCTGATGGCGAAAGAAGCGGATGCCCTGAATTTGGATAAAGACCCCGCGGTGCAACTGCGCATGGATTTTGCCAAAAAGAAAATCAAGGCAAACGCGTTGATTTCACAGCGTTTGGCAAGCATCAACATCGGCGAGGAAGAGCTTTTTAACTATTATCGTGTGCATCAGAACGAATTTCAGGGAAAGCTGATGGAATATGATATCCAGCGTTTGCTTTGCGGGGATTCCGCCACTGCCACGCTCATTTTGAATAAAATCCGCGATGATGGCTATGATTTTAACCTCGCTGTGACTGAATATTCTCAGGAATCGCTGCGCGAACAGCAGGGACGCATGGGTTTTGTTACTTCTGACGGACCGGATTCACTCTTCTGGCGTGCCGCTCATGAGCTGGGAATAAATACTGCAGGAACGGTTAATGTGAATGGTAAAACCTACATCTTGCGCAGTTTGCAGCAGCGGGAAGGAAGCCAGGACGCGAATTTTGGTGAATACCGCAATGAGATTAGAGCTATTTTAATCAAGGAACGCAGGCAGCAGGTGTATGATAACCTGATCCGCGAACTGAAAAAAAAGTATCCCAAGATATACTATTACTAAATTTGACTGCCCAAAACGGGTGGGTAAACAAGGAAAATTATGAAAAAGATTCTGCTGATTCTGGCTATTGTTAGCCTGGGGCTGGGTCTGTCCGCGCAACTGGTGGATCGCATCGTTGCCAAAGTTGGTTCAGACATCATTCTGATGAGCGATGTTTATAAACTGATGTATCAGATGCAGATGTCTGGTGTTCAGGACGAAGATTTTAACGAAAACGCGGCTTTACGGCATCTCGTTGAGCAAAAGGTTATCTTCCAAAAAGCCAAGGAAATGGATCTTCGCATCGACAATTCCAAGGTGGAGCAATATGCCAAAACCGAAATCGCCAAAACCAAGGATAAATATCCTTCCGAACAGGCTTTCGCGGCTGATTTGGCACGGGAAAATCTGACCGAGTTGGAACTGTTGGATTTGTATATTTCACAGATTCGTGAAAGCTATCTAACTCAACAATTGGTGGATATTTATGTGCAATCCAAGGTGAATATCAGCGAAGATGAGATGCTTGAATTTTATGAAAACAGCAAGGATAGTTTGGCTGTGAAACCAGTCACCTGGGAAACCGCTTACATCATTCGTGAAATCAAACCTGGCAAAGCCAGCGAAGAGAAGAAATTGGAAGAAATTCGTGCCATTTTGGATCGCTTGAACCGGGGTGCGGATTTTGCCAGTCTGGCAAGTGAAACCAGCGATTGTCCCAGCAGTGAACAGGGTGGAGACCTGGGTTTTTTCAGCCGTGGCATGATGGTGAAACCTTTTGAAGACGCGGCTTTCAAGCTGAACGCTGGCGAAGTTTCCGGAATTGTGCGCAGTGATTACGGGTTCCACATCATCAAGGTGGAAGAAAAACGCGCCAATGAAATCCGCGCCCGTCATATCCTCAAAATTTTGGAGCCTTCAGAGCAGGATGCCGAAGAAGCTTTCGAACTGATGGAAGACATTCGCGAGCGCTATAACAGCGGTCAGGAAAGCTTTGAAGAGCTTGCCCGCGAATATTCCGAAGACACCATTTCAGGGCCCAAGGGCGGTGTGATTGGAGAGCTTTCCCAGGAAGAAATGCCGGAGCTATATATGGCTCAGATTATGGCGACGCCGGTGGGAAAAATGACCCCGGTTTTGGAAAATGAAGGCATGCTGCTGGTTTTCGCGCGCCTGCAGGAATTGCCGGATCGGGTTTTCAGCTATGAAGAAGTTAAATCAAGCCTGAAAAACTACCTTTATCAGGAGAAGTTTTCCGAAGTTTATGATGAATGGATTGAGGAACTGATTTCCAAATCCTTTGTCGAGATTGTCCAATAAATGAAGCGAAAAGTCTTTCATCCCGAAAATTTCATCGCCTCCCTCTTTGGGGTGGGTTTCATTCCCTTCGCGCCCGGAACCTGGGGAACGCTTTTTGCGGCGGGAATCTATCTGCTTTTGCCGCAAAGCCTTTTTGAGGGTAAAGGCTGGTGGTTCACTGGGTTAGGCTTGCTTGTTGTCAGTCTGTTTTCGGTGTGGATTAGCGGCTTGGCGGAAAAAAAACTGGGTAAAGACGCGCCGGCGATTGTCATAGACGAGTTTTGCGGTTATTTTGTAAGCGTGATGTTTTTGCCCAAATCGGTTTTGATGGCGGTTTACGCCTTCGCGCTGTTTCGGGTTTTCGACATTGCAAAACCTTTTCCCATCAACGTTTCCCAACGCCTCAAAGGTGGCTGGGGAGTTGTGGTTGACGACCTTTTGGCCGGATTTTACGCTAATGTGGTCATCCAATTTATAAAACTGATAGCGCCAAGATTTTTTGGCCAATAGGAGAATAAATGCAATATATATTAATGATGGCTGGACCCGCCAAAGACGGCGCCACACCTCAACAAGGCAACCTTCTGATGAACTTTTTGCCCATCCTGATTATGTTTGCCCTACTGTATTTCCTCATGATTATGCCTCAGCAGAAAAGACAGAAGGAAATGCAAAAAATGCTGGATAACCTGCAGGTAAATGACAAGGTGGTAACCAATTCCGGCATACTGGGACGCATTGTGACCATAAAACCCGATAAAAACACCATCGTGGTGGAAATCGACGAAACAAACCACGTGCGCGTGGAATTCCAGCGCGGCGCTGTGGTTGAAATTATCAGACCTGAAGGTAATACCAAATCCTGATGCCCGAAACGCCCAAACTTTTGGATATCCGTATCTACGGAGATAGCATCCTGCGCTTGAAAGCGGTTGAAATCACCGAGATTGATGACGCCCTGAAAGAGTTCGCGGAAGATTTGGTGAATACGATGTATCATCGTGATGGGGTTGGTCTTGCGGCTCCGCAGGTGGGTGTGAGCAAGCGCATGATTGCCATTGACCCATTCTGGGGCAGCGATATAGACAAGCGCGACCCTCTGGTTATGATAAACCCCGCCATCGAAAAATCCGATGGAGAAACCGACACCGAAGAAGGCTGCATCAGCGTTCCAGACATCTATGCGAAGGTGACCCGCCCTTCAGAAGTCAAAGTTTCCTTCACCACCCTGGATGGAGAAAAACGTTTGGTGAAATATTCCGGTTTTCCGGCGGTGGTGGTTCAACATGAGATTGACCATCTGAACGGTGTGCTGTTTACAGACCATCTGGGAACTTTGGCAAAACTGCAGGTTTTGAGAAAGCTCAAGGCTTTGGAAAAGATGGCTGTGGACGGTGTCAATATCCGCGGTGAGGATTAAACCGAGGTTTTTCCCATGCGCGTGGTATTTGCCGGCAGTTCCAGTTTTGGACTTCCCATCCTCAAAATGCTGGAAAAAAAAGCTTTTTTGAAGCTGGTGATCAGTCAGCCGGACCGCCCGGCGGGACGTTCCTTGAAGCTAACACCTTGTCCCATAGCGGAATACGCGAACCAGCAAGGTATGGAACTCTTTCAACCGGAAGATATAAATCAGTCCCAAAGTATTGAAAAAATAAGAGCGATGGAGCCAGATTTGCTGGTGACCGCATCTTATGGCGGAATGATTCGTCGTGAGTTGCGCCGTCTTCCAAAACGCGAAGCCATCAATCTTCATCCTTCACTTTTGCCCCGGCATCGTGGAGCCACGCCCATCCAAAGTTCCCTGCTTTGTGGTGAAAACCTTACCGGCACAACAATTTTCCGCCTTACCGCCCGCCTTGATGCCGGACCAATTTTGGCGCAAAAAGAGCTTCCCATCCTGGATTCCGATAGCCATGGCAGCCTCCATGACAAGCTGGCACTGCTTTCAGCGGATCTTTTGGAGGAGATATTGCCTTTATTGGAAACCGGAAGCCTGGCGGAGCATACTCAAAATGATGCGGAAGCCACTTACAGCGCGAAACTGGGACGCGAAGACCTGATTTTGGATTGGAACAAACCAGCCTCAGAGATTCGCAATCGCATCCGCGCTTTTTCACCCCAACCCGGCGCGCTGGCATTTTGGAAAGGAAAGGGCATCCAGATTTTGGCAGCAGACCTTCATCCGCAGAAAGCGCAGGGCAAGCCCGGAACTTTTGCCGGAACCATTAAAAATCAAGGTGTGCTGGTGAATTGCCAGGATAATTGCCTGCTTTTGCGCCAGCTTCGACCCGCTGGAAAAAAACAAATGGATGCCTGGGTCTGGCAGCTTGGAGCGCGCCTTGTGGATGGCGACGGTTTCGACCTGCCTCAAACATCAAAACCCTCCCGGGAGGAATCATGAAAAATCAAGACAACTACCTCTCTGTGATAAAATTCCCCGCTTTTGTGAGCCTCAGTTTGCTCATTATCGGCGCGATTTATTCCATTTTGGTTTACTACCTTTTACAGAGACCCGCCACGGTTTCCTACCTTATTCGCGGCCTGATGATTGCCCTGCTGGTTGTCATCGTGTTCACAGTTTTAAGCTGGGTGCTGGCTCTGATGTCCACCCATATCCGCATCAAATGTCCCTACTTGAACCGGTTCAATAAATGGATGCTCAGCTTTGTGTTTTTCCCGCTTTCCCGTGTTTTGGGCACCATCACTTTTTCGCATCCGGAAACGCTGACCGAATCATTTTTGAATTTCAACAATGAAGTGGTGATGACAGACCAGCGTGATGTTCGCAATTCCAATATCTTGGTCTTGCTTCCCCATTGCCTGCAAAAAGATGACTGCACCGTGCGCGTGACCGCAGACATCATGAATTGCGAAGAATGCGGGGGTTGCGACATCGCCACTGTGAAAAAACTGATTACCCAGCAAAACGTGAAGTCGGCAATTGCCACCGGAGGCTCTTTGGCGCGCAAACTTATCGAGGACAACAAGCCGGACGTAATCGTTGCCGTGGCCTGCCATCGCGACCTTTTGGAAGGGCTGCGTGATGCTTGGAGTTATCCAGTTTACGCGGTTTTGAACGAACGTCCCAAAGGTCCCTGTCACGAAACAACGGTGAGCATCGCCAGCATCGAATTTGCCATCCAAAGGTTTAAATAGACCCATGAGAACATCCACAGCCATCGTGTTGGCACTGGTGGTGCTAATCCTGAACGCCGGCATCACACTGGTGTTGTTGAACCAAAAAGGACAGCTTCCCTCCACCGCCGCAAAAGAAGCCCCCATCGAGGTTTCCCAGAGCCAAAGACACAATGAAATCACCGCTGCGGTGCAAACCGTGGAACCCGCCGTGGTGAGCGTAAACGTTACCAAAGTTCAGGTCGTGAGGCAGTTCCGCAGTTTTGGGTTTTTCGACTTTTTTGGCGATATTCCCATGCGGCGAAAGGTGGAAAGCATCGGTAGCGGAGTTATCTATGACCCATCAGGTCTGATAGTTACGAATGCCCATGTGGTTCAGGGTGCCTCT
Organism: Candidatus Cloacimonadota bacterium; assembly: GCA_012522635.1. Lineage (NCBI taxonomy): Bacteria > Pseudomonadati > Candidatus Cloacimonadota > Candidatus Cloacimonadota bacterium. The sequence goes on along the minus strand of JAAYKA010000079.1, from coordinate 8,327 downwards.
GAAATCACTGTGGTTCTACCCGATAAAAGAGAATTCAAAGCCACTTTGCTGGGCATTGATGAAACCCACGACATCGCCAAACTGCGCATCAACGCCAGCAATCTGCCTTCCGCGAAATTTGGCAGCGCCAAAAACCTGATGATTGGCGAATGGGCAATCGCGCTGGGAAACCCTTATGGATTCTTGATGAGCGACCCCAAGCCTACTGTCTCTCTGGGAGTTATTTCAGCTCTAAACCGCAGTTTCGCACCCCAGGAAGGTCGCAGCTACCGAGGCATGATTCAAACCGATGCTGCAGTTAATCCCGGAAACAGCGGCGGTCCTCTGGTCAACGTGAAGGGTGAAGTGATTGGCATAAATACCTTTATCGTCTCAGAAACCGGAGGAAACATCGGCATTGGATTTGCCATTCCCATCGACCAGGTTCAGCAAATCCTGTCCGCCATTTGAGTTAAGGTTTTTCCTGTCCATCAGAGCGTTTTTGTTAAGCTGGCTGAAACCCTGATAAAAAGCAGGTAGATAACCAACTCATTGTCTAAAAATGAGATACATCTTCGCTCTGTCCAATTTTCAAGTCCCAAAAACCATTTTTTCCTTGACCAATATGCCAAAAAACATAACTTGTCTCTTGGCCCATGGGAAAACCAGATGTCCGCTGTTCCCTTTTTTGGGAAGAGAGGAAAGTCCGGACACCGCAGGGCAGGATACTTCCTAACGGGAAGCCGCAGCAATGCGGAGCAGCTCCACAGAAACAAACCGCTCGGCATGCTCCTTTTTGGCTGGCGTTGAGAGACCGCAAGCTTTTTTTGCCGGGCAAGGGTGAAATGGTGGTGTAAGAGACCACCGGAAGCCTTGGTGACAGGGCTTGCCAGGAATGCCTTATCCGGTGCAATGCCAAATAGGGGAGCCACGAAGCGCGGCCCGCGCGGTTACGGCTTCCGGGTAGGCAGCTTGAGCCTTCTCGCGAGAGCGGGCCTAGAGGAATGGACATCAGTTCGAGCCAAGGCACGGACCACAGAATCCGGCTTATTGTTTTCCCGTGGGCTTTTTTAAAAATTGTGATATGATAAAAACAACCGTGGATTTCGCTTTCATCAGGATTTGGATTCTAGAAGCGGCTTCCAAAAATACAGGAACAGAAATGAAATTGACTAAATTATTCGCAGTGGCAATGTTGGCGCTGTTAAGCCTGCCTCTTTTTGCCCAGGAAACCCATACTAATTTCCAGCCGGGAAGAAATATCCAGCTCGGAGTGGGATATGGCTTGCCTTATGGAGGCATACTGGGAGTTGGAGTGGATATGTATGTGTTTGAAAAACTTGCTCTTAGCCTGGGTTTTGGCAGTTTTGTGAATTCCGCCGGTTTCGAAGCCGGGTTGAAATATCAGTTGGGAAACATGCAAAGCCAGTGGCGCCCTGAGGCCATCCTGCTTTATGGCACGAACGGAATTCTCCCCAGTGATGACGTTATTTCTCAAACCGAAGTTTATAACGGAATCAGCGCTGGCCTGGGAACACAGGCGATGTTTGGCAAAAAACGTCAACATGGACTGGATGCCGGTGTTACATACGTTGTCACCAGCGGATTGTATCAACGCCTTAAAGAGCTTGAGGATTATGATTTAACAACAAGCAGCCGGCTGGGTTTCTACTTGGGCTACCGCTTCGCGTTTGAACTCAAATATTGATTTTTACAGCCGCTTTTCCAAGGTATAAACCTTAAAAACTGGGAATCAATTCCTCAAATACATGAATATTCTGGGAACACATTCCCCGAATACACAAAAATACCCTCAAAACCAGAGCCAGCCTCGCTTTAATTTCCAGTATTTTTCCGTCGGATCTATAACAACCACTTCACATAATTCCCAAAATCCACCAATTTCAGATTCGCCTCCGGATACGCTTCCTGAAATTTATTAGGAAATTTTATCGTTTTACGGGGTTTCCACTTAATTTCAAAACCACTTATGCTTCCATTTTGGGTCTCAATCAAGTCAATTTCCTGTTGTGCGCTTGTCCGCCAAAAATAGTGTTCAAAGCTCGCACGCCTGTTCAGCATCATTTTGCGGCGTTCCGTGATCACATAGTTTTCCCAAAGCGCGCCCAAGTCACCTCTTTCTTCCAATGGAGAAAAATTGTTGATCAAAGCGTTTCGAATTCCGTTATCCCAAAAATAAACTTTCACCGCCCTTTTCAGCTCGTTGCGCAGATTTCGACTGAATGAGCCAAGCCGATAGATGATGAAAGCCTCTTCCATGAGTTCGATATAACGTTCCACGGTTTTTCTGTCCAAACCCACAATGCTTCCCAGTTCCGAATATGAAACCTCATTGCCCAATTGCAATGCCAAAGCTTTGAGCAGCTTTTTCAGAAGCTCTGGGCGCTTGATATCCTGATATGCCAATAAATCTCTAAAAAGATATGACCCAGCAATTTCCCCAATGATTTCCCTGGGCATTGTTTTTTCCAAATATACTTCCGGATAATTGCCAAAAATCATTCTCTGTGCCGCTCCGTCTTTCACGGCCTCAATCCCAGCGTGGTCATATATTTCCCGAGTGGAAAAAGGCGTCACTAAAAACTCAAATTTCCTGCCCGTGAGAGGCTCTCGCGTGATGTTTGAAAGGTCTAAAGACGAAGACCCAGTGACGATGATTTGAAGCTTTGGCAAAGTATCGATTATTGCCTTAAGTTTTATTCCTATATCCGGAACCCTCTGAGCTTCATCGATTAAAAGATAAGAAATGTTGCCAAAATTCAACATAATTTCAGCTTCATTTTTGAAGTTGAAAGCCTCTTGTCCATCAATCAAGTCACAATTGATAAAACGAATATCATTCAAATCCCGCTCCAAGGCCTTCAATATCGTGGTTTTTCCGGTTCGCCTGGCACCGTAAATAATCACGGCACGGTCTTTGTGCAGATATTTTGGAATCATTTCAAGTACAGTTCTATGTATCATCTTAACCTCCATGTCATGCTTTGAGTTATCGCTTTATTTGTCAAGTAAAATCTATTAAATCGGGGATTGCACTCCCCAAATACACTGATATTTTGGGAACGCATTCCCCGAATTCACATAAACACCCAGGCCTCTCCTCAATAAAATCTGATTTTGTTCTTGACACATTTTAACTTAGCTTCTTTAATGCAATCTACGAATAAAAACCATTCCAAGGAGTAATTATGCGCCATAAAGCCTTGATTTGCCTGCTTTTTTTCACTGCTTTTTTTGGTCTGCTTCAAGCGCAGGAAATGCTTTCCCATAAAAGCTCAAAATATGGCTTTGAGCTCGCTTATCCCTTGGGTTGGCAACACAAATCCCTGAAAAACAACACCGTTTTTGCCGTTTATCATTATCCCGCTGTTGCGGCACTTTCGTATGAATTCAGCGTGAAAGCGGAACCTTCCGCGGGCGCTGTAAAAAACTTCAATTCCTACATGCGTGATGGAGACCGCCAGCTTACTCGCGAAATCCAGGCTGTGGAATCAGAAACCTATCAGCCGCTTGTTTCACGCTCTGTCGTAATAAATGGAATCACCGCGCATCGCCTTGAATGGCTTCACACTCCGATGAGACAAGTGGAAGAACACCATATCAGATTGCGCATCCCCGGCCCAAAATGGGATTACACCTTGGATTTCAGCGCCGAAGCCGGCTGGTATTTCCAGGAAGCTTTGCCATATTTTGAGGACATTATCTCATCTTTCCAAGTTTCCCCGGTCAAAAAATGTTTTTTCAGCAGGCTGTGGAAAAAACTTAAACCTGCAACAAACTGATGGATATGGCTTTAGATACCCAATTTTTTAAAGGATAAACCATGAAAACAAAGCTGATTATAGTCATCTTTATCCTGGGCACAGCTCTTGTGAATGCCCAACAGCTTAGCCCATATAGAAATATCGTTCACAGCTCGCGCCTCAGCGATGGCAATATCTGTTTGCAATGGATGGATTCACTGGACCTGGATTTGAACCTGCCCACCGAACTTTGGCACAGCACAAATGGCGGAGCCTGGCAGCTTGCCACCTCCCAGGAAATTGACTCTTGGCAGCAAGTTCTTGTCCCCTATGAATTTGGAAACCATCTGCGCTGGCGCCTGCGTACCCATTTGAACATGCTGGGTCAAGAATTCATTTACATGCACGCCCCCTATCTTCCAACAGAAGAATTTCCACCGCCATTTGAAAATGTGGGCTTAATCGGAACCGACGCAACAGGCGATTCCCTCACGGTTTACCAGCCCTATCTGGATTTCACCGACACTTGGTGCGCCGCCACTGAAAACAAGCTCTATTCCGTCATGGCAAACGCCGCGAACAGCTTCCCCGTAATGAACAGTATCTCATCCTACAATGTGTATCTCACCACCATCACAAACCCCGAAACCGTTGTGGATACGCTCACTTATGCCATGGTACATTCCTTCAATATTCCCGGCGTAATCCAGCCCGGGCTTTACAAATTGAGACTGGATGAACAATTCTTGCCTTCCTTTGAGCGCATCGGAGAAATCCAAAGCCAGGTTTTGGGCGGAAAGCTATATCAAGCCTGCAATTTAAGCGACCTCTATAACGACCCCGATTTCGGCGCCTGGCCCAACAGTTTGAACGGTCTCATTCTCACCAGCCTCAGCATGAGTGTCAGCATTGATTTGCAAACCTTTGTTCCCACCTTCGGTGTGGGAGATTACAGCACCCTCGCCGGGATTATCTTTGATGACCATTTTTACCAGGTGGACGAAAACACTCTTCCCACAATTGACAACGTCTTTTTGGCAGATGATTCCCTCACCTTTGATTATTTCGACGCCGAAAGCGATTTTCCCATCCTGATGGAAGTGGTGCTTCCCAACGGCGAAGTGCTTCATCCCCAGCCACTTGGCTATGATATCGGTCCTCACCCCATCAGTTTTGGTCTGATTTTACCAAATCCCGTTAACGAACTCACCTTCCGCTTCTCCGATAACGACACGGATATAGTCACCCAAACCCATACATTCGTAAGCGTTTCCGATCCCAACCTCAGTCCTGCCGCCCTGAACTGCGAAATGCAAAATCCCTTCTCTCCCGGCGGTAAAATCCGGCTTTCCGGGCTGAAACGCGATAGTTTGTCACTATCAATCTACGATCTGCGCGGCCGCAAAATCGGCTCAATTCACGAAGGCGGCACCAGCCACGGCGAGCTAAACTTGCATTGGGATGGCAGCGTGGGAGGAAAAAAGCTGGACAGCGGCGTGTATTTCCTGAGGGTGGTTCAGGCTGATAAAGCGCTGTTAAAGCGTTTCACGATAATAAAATAAAGGATTTGAAAAGATAGTTTAAATGTTCATAGATTATGCGAAAATAAGCGTCAAAGCCGGAAATGGCGGCGATGGCGTTGTGAGTTTCCGCCGCGAAAAATTCATCCCCAAAGGCGGACCCGATGGTGGTGATGGCGGTCGCGGCGGCTCTGTCATCGTGCAGGGCGACGAAAACGTAAACACCCTTCTGGATTACCGTTACAACAAAATTTTCCGTGCCGAAAACGGGAAACCCGGCAGCGGAGCCAAAAAAACCGGAGGCAGCGGAGCGGACGTGACTCTGCGCTTGCCGCTGGGCACCGAGGTTTTTCACCTGAGGGATGACGGAAAAAGAGTCAAACTTGCGGACATCACCCAACATGGCGAAATCATAACTTTGGCAAGAGGCGGCCGCGGTGGCAAAGGAAACGTGAATTTTGCCACCTCCATAAACCAGGCGCCACGCCATGCCACTCTTGGCAAACACAGCCATGAAATGCAACTGGAATTGGTGCTAAAACTCATGGCGGACGTGGGTTTGGTCGGCTATCCAAACGCCGGAAAATCCACCCTGCTCAGCGTGCTTTCCGCCGCCAGACCAAAGATTGCGGATTATGAATTCACCACTCTGGAACCCATGCTGGGCGTGGTCAGCGTGAGCGAATACCAGTCTTTCGTGATGGCGGACATCCCCGGCATCATCGAAGGCGCTCACATGGGTAAAGGACTGGGACATCAGTTTTTACGCCACATCCAACGCACTTCCCTGCTGCTTTTTCTCATCGATATCGGCGCGCCTGAACCCGCCGAAGCCTTCCGCACCCTGCGCTCCGAACTCTATCTCTATGACCCATTTATGGATAAAAAACCCTGCCTGGTGGTCTTCAGCAAGTTGGACACCATTCCTCCCGATGAGCGCGATGAACTGGTTAATGAGGTTCAACAAAGCTTCCAAGCCGAATTTGGCGTCGAAAGCATGGCGGTTTCCGCTGTGGGTCACATCAATTTGGACGAACTTAAAAGGCGTCTGTTCAAGCTCTTAAAAGCCTTATGAAAACCCTGGAAGCCTGGCTTTGCCTGAAATGCGCGCCCCAGCTCAAAAGTGGTGAAATCCCCCAATTATTGAAAAAATATCCCGATCCAACTGAGTTTATTGGCCAACCAAACCATCCCATCCAAGCCGACGAAAGCCTGCATCCCGAAACCCGCGAACACATCCTCAGAGCCCAACCGCATCCGGATTTGACAAAAATCCTGAATCTCTGCGACCAATTTGACATCCAAGCCACCTTCTGGGGCGCGGAAGACTATCCCTCTGGCCTGAAACAGATTCTGGCACCTCCGCTCATCCTGTATTACCGCGGAAATCTGGCACCCGCCCTCAACGGTGTTTGCCTGGGTGTGGTGGGAACCCGCAAAGCCAGCGCCTACGGCAGCTCAAGTTGCAAAAAACTGTTGGAACCCGTTTGCAGACAAGGCGTTACCATCGTGAGCGGACTTGCCACCGGCATCGACACCGCCGCCCACACCGCCGCTCTGGCTGCTGGAGGCAAAACCCTGGCTGTCCTCGCCGGCGGCTTGCAAAGCATTTATCCTCCTCAAAATCAAGAGCTTGCGGAAACCATCATCGCCAATGGCGCCCTCATTTCCGAATATGAACCCGGCACCTCCATAGAACGCTGGAACTTCGTGGCGCGAAACCGCATCATTTCAGCGCTTTCCACGGCGGTTTTCATCGTGGAAGGCAGCTTCAAAAGCGGAGCCATGATTACCGCGAAACACGCCATCGACCAAAATCGCGACCTGATGGCGCTGCCAGGCCAGATTAACCATTACAACGCGCAGGGTCCGAATTATCTCATCAAAAATGGCGCCCTCTGCGTGACCGAAGCGGAAGACCTTATTTGCGCTCTGGGACTGGATTATGAGCCTGGTGAGCAGATGGAAATCCTCCCGGAAATGAGCCCCGGTGAACAGCAAATCCACCAGATTTTCCAAGACCAACAGCGGGAAATCAGCTTCGATGAACTGCTCTTAATCTCAAAATTCAGCTTCGGCAAGCTTTCCACCGCTCTTTTAAACCTGGAGCTGAAAGGATATTTGTGCAAAACGGGCGGTAACTCCTTCATCCTCAGCTAAAAAACCGCCTCGCCCCAGAAATCCATAACCACAGCCAAAAGGGAGGAGCCATGAAGCTCTACACCATCGGATTCAGCGGCAAAAGCGCCGAAACTTTTTTTGAATTGCTGGAAAACGCGGGGGTGAAAAGCATTTTCGATCTGCGCCTCAGCAACCGGGGCCAATTGGCAGGTTTCACCAAAGAAGATGACCTCAAATATTTTCTGAAACGCCTTCTGAACATCCCCTATTTCCACTATCCGGAACTGGCTCCAGACCATGAATTGATGGATGATTACCACAAAAAACGCGTGGATTGGGAAGGATTCAAAATCCGCTTTGAAGCCATCATGGAATCCCGCGGCGCGGATGAAATCCTCAAAAAAATCATCCCTCAAGCCCCGCAACCCATCTGCCTGCTCTGCTCTGAAGCAAAGGCGAACACCTGTCACCGCAGCCTCATCGCCGCCCGCGTCCAAAAACTGATGCCCGGCACGGAGGTGATTGACCTGTAAAAACTCTCTCCGCGCTCTTGCTTCCAGCCCAATATTTACTTGACTTCTCCTCCACAACAACCCGAAAAAGAATCGGGGGACTATAAGGAAGCTTAAAGGATGATTTTGAGTTGGAGTTTAGAGCGAAGCAGGGTTTGGGGTTCACGCAGATTACGCTGATGATTTAATTGATTATGGATGCACAGGATGCTGACGATAAAAGGGGGTTCTTGCACTGTAAGGTTTTGCGTTTTATGGTTTTAGCGGGGAGATTTCCCTGAGAATTTGACCCATAAACTGACGCAAAACCCTAAACCTTTGTCTGGCTTATAATTGTCTTAACAAACATAAGGGATACATAAGGCAGCAAGAGAGAGCAAAAGTGTGTGTCGCATTGCGTCGCGGCAGAAAACCTAAAAAGCTTATTTTCG
>JAAYKA010000078.1 GCA_012522635.1 Candidatus Cloacimonadota bacterium | reverse complement strand
GGAATACTCTTTAATCCGTGAGCTTTCCTCCAGCAAGGGAACCTGTTCCCAAAACAGCCAGGAGCTTCATTTCGGCTTGGGCGCTTCCAAAGTTTTAAACATCGAAATAATCGAATATGAGAAAGATTAGAACCAACCTGCTGACCCCTGTATCTCCCACAGAATCCAAGTATTTGACAGACCACACCATCATTTGGAACGCTGAGGGAATCCAGGATATCCGCCCTTTTGATCCCGCTTTGGACGGCGACGCCGAAAACCGGATTGATTTTCTTTGCCTGCCCGGCAATATCGATCTTCACACCCATCTCAGCCAACACCGTATCCGCGGGATTTACGAACCTTCTCTCCTGGACTGGCTGCAGAATCACGTTTATCCTGAGGAAGCTCTTTTTGCTGACGCTGGTTTTGCCGACACCCTCTCCGCCGATTTCTTCCAAGCCCTGTTCGCAGCCGGTACCACCACCAGTGTAATCTACACTGCACCCTTCCGCCAAGCTTGCGAGCTGGCATTTTCGAACGCCAAACGCTGTGGAGCCAGGGCATTTATCGGTATGACCCTCATGGATGCCAACAGTCCTGAAAATCTCAAGCAAACCACTCAACAGGCTTTCAACGATTCTGTGGAATTATATGAGCGTCACCACGGCTATAACCCGCTGTTGGACTACATTTTCACGCCTCGGTTCGCGCTTTCCTGCAGCCCCCAGTTGATGTCCCTCTTGGGAAAGTTTATTCAGGAAAACGATGCCTGGCTACAAACCCACCTTTCCGAAAATCCCCGCGAAATCAGAGAGGTTCTGAACCTTTTCGGCGCTGGAAGCTACACCCAGGTTTATGAAGACTTCGGACTTCTCAGCTCAAAAAGCATCCTGGCCCACGCCATCCATCTGTCCGAAAGTGAGATGGAACTTCTCGCCAAGCGAAAATGCAAAATTGCCCACTGTCCGGATTCAAACTTTTTCCTCAAAAGCGGGGAAATGGATTGGCTTGCGCTGGAAGCCAGGGGAATCCAGATTGGCTTGGGAAGCGATGTGGCGGCTGGAAGCTCACTGGATATGCTCTACCACGCGAAAATGGCAAACTATCGCCAAAGCGCTTTTTCTCTCAGCCCCGAACGTCTTTTTCACAGCCTGACCCTGGGTAATGCCCACCTGCTTGGTTTGGACCACAAAATTGGCAGCCTCGAACCGGGAAAAGAGGCAGACCTCTGTTTCCGCAGCTTTCCACGCCGGGAAATCAAGCCTGAACACCTGCTCTCGACGCTTTGTTTTTGCAGTGAGGAACTTCCCGTGGTGGAAACCGTTATCGCTTCAAAAACGGTTTTTAGCCTTTTGGAAGGACAATTGCATTGATATTGTTAAGTAAAATTTTCCAAATCACATCAAACCCTGCCACAAAGCGGGTTTCACGAAAGATGATAATCTAAGGAGACATACATGAAGAACGCGGTTTTAACCATATTATTTATGGGCATGATTCTTGCCCTGGCCGCCTCTTTGGTTTGGGACGACTCCGTTCCCATCCGCCAGGGAGTTAATATCGAATGGTTCCGCACCGGAACGCAAACCGCCGACGGTTGTGCCATCTACGTTTGGAGCGATACAAAGCTTGGCGAACGCGACCTTTGGGCTCAAAAAGTTGATGCCCAGGGCAATCTTGTTTGGGGCGATCCCGTCCTAATCGATGGCAAACCGGACAGACAGGAAGACCCCGTCATCACCATGACCTCAAACGGTGATTTCATCATCGCCTGGATCGATTTTTCTTTCGACCCCGACGGTGATGTTTACGCCCAAAAAATCAACACCGATGGCCAGTTGCTGTGGCCTGAGGGTGGAAAACCTGTTTGCACAACACCCGGAATGCAGATTGGCCTGAACCTGGAAGCCGACCTGGAAGGCGGTGCATTCATCGTTTGGAGCGATTCTCGCAACCCCAGTAAAGACCTTTATGGCCAGCGTTTGAGCGCCAGTGGCGACCCGCTTTGGGCTTTAAACGGAATCCCAATTGCCAACGGCGAAGGTATTGAAGAACAAAACACCATGTTGCCTGATGGACAGGGTGGCATGATGATTGCTTACACACACAAGTATGTTGATAATGAAGACATCTTTATGAAACGCTTCAACGCCGATGGCAGTATGGCCTGGGCTGAAACCCTGGTGCTGGCGGACGCCCCTGGAAATCAGAGCAAAGTGCGCATGGCAGCTTTGCAGGATGGAGAATTCGTTCTCACCTGGGAAGACCAGCGAAATACTGACCCGGACATCTACGCCATGAAAGTTAATCTGGCGGGTCAGAAGCTTTGGCAGGATCCATTTGTGGTTTTTGGTGATTCTGGCAACCCCAGTTTCGCCCCCCAACACAATCCTCGCATCCAGAGCACCAGCGACAACTGCGTTGTGATTGTCTGGGAGGACAAGCGCCTGGACAGCCAACATCCCGACCTCTTTGCCCAGAAGATTTCCGCTGATGGCAGCCTGCTTTGGAATCCGGATGGCCTGGTCGTCAGTGTGGCAGACTATGCGCAATTAGGTGTGCGCATGGCGGCTGATTCAAATGGTGGCTGCTATATTGTGTGGGATGACCACCGTAACGGCAACACCCCCAACGACGATATCTACGCCCAACATCTTTCAGCCACGGGAGAAGAACTCTGGACCCCCGGCGGCAGGCCTGTGTGTACCGCCCCCTACCAGCAGGAAGGTGGTTTGATTAAGGTTGCTGGTTCAAACGTTTTTATAAGCTGGATGGATATCCGCAACGGAAGTGTGGGTCTCTATTATCAAGCCTTCGATTCGGCGGGTAATGAGCTTTTGGAAGAAAACGGAAAGATGCTTTTCTGGGGCTTGAGCGGAGACACCCCCTTGAACGATTATTTGATGCTTCCCCGTGATAACGATGTTGCCATTGTCTGGCAGGACACCCGTTTCGCAAACTTGGGTTACCAAATCTTTTTCCAATATCTCGATTTTGACGGCAACACTGCCTTGGAAACCAACGGCCGCCCCGTTACCCTCGCCACCGGTGGAAAACAATCGAAACCTGCTGCCGCCATCAACCCGGAAGGTCAGATTCTGGTGCTTTGGGTGGAACATCGAGACGAGCATCCCAACATCTATATGCAGCTTTTGGGCTCAAATGGCGAAAGGCTGATGGGCGATTATGGCACAAAACTGACTCAAATGATGCCCATCGAACAAAAAGGTCCCCGCGTCAGTTGGCACGACGGCTCTTTTTATGTGGGCTGGAGCAACTATGATGAAGTGGGCTCCAGCTACCGCTTCCACGTCTATGGCCAGCGCATTCAAGCCGGACAGAAAATGTGGGGTGAAGACGGCATCATGGTGGGAACCCTCACCGGCGACGAACTGAACAATCAATGCACCCTGCTGGACATTCAGAAGGATTATTATTCTTGGGAGCGTTTTTCACCCAGCGACTACACTCAAAGTGTCTATACCCTCAGGATGAAACCTGACGCAAATCCCGCTGATGGATGGCCAGTTCAGGGATTACGCCTCTCAAACCACCAGGATTGGGACACCATGCAGCGCTTTCCTGTCAGCAGCCTCACAGACGACGGTATCTTTGTGATGTGGCAGGACAAGCGGGGCGGAATGATCTATGAAAACTATTTTGGTCAACATGTTTCCAGTGGCGGTGAAACCCTCTGGGACCCAGCGGGAGTGGCTTTGGCGGATTACGGACGTGAACAAAGCGCGGCTGTGATCGCTGATAAGGATGGTTTCCGCAATGAAATCATTTTTGCCTGGTGTGAAAACATCAACGGTATGGACGATATTATCGCCCACAAATATTCCCTGACAGGAACCCCGCTTTGGGGCGACCTCGGATACTTTGTGGTTCAAAAAGACAGCACTCAATCCAGCCCCAGCGTGGGAAGATTCGAAAACAGCGGTATGGCTCTTGCCTGGTCTGATTATTACGGCATCGAAAGCGACATCTATTATAAATACATCAATTCAGATGGCAGCCTGCACGGCCCTGAAGCGGGTTATGTGCTCTGCGACGCTGGCAAAAAACAATATGACCCAAAATTGGTGACAATCGGAAACAATGCCATCGCGCTTTGGGCTGACGGACGTTCCAGCGGAAAAACTGAAATCCTCGGCCTATATGCTCAAAGACTCACAAATGAAACTGTATCTGTTGACGACCCAGCTTTGCCGCCCGCTCTATCATTCCAACTGCTTCAAAATCATCCCAACCCCTTCAACCCGAGCACAAGAATCAGCTTCAACGTGGATTCCCCCGGCAAAAAACTGAGCCTTGTAATCCACAATCTCCGGGGTCAAAAAGTGAAAACCCTGGCGGACGGATATTTCGAGAAGGGAACTCACAGCCTGATCTGGGACGGTCTGGACGAAAATGGCCGCCCTGTGGCTTCGGGAATCTACACTTACCGTCTTTGCGATGGAACCACGACGCAGACCAAGCGCATGGTCCTGATGAAATAAACCCAACGACACATGGGAACAGCCCGGCAATAATCAGGCCTTACCCTCCAATATATCGCCCGGAATCTTGGTTCCGGGCTTTTTTTTGTTTCTCTATATCAGCTTCTGGCTTCAAAACCGCATCAGTGATCTTTGTTTATTGCCACAGCGTTACTTTTTTTGAACGGGTCACGTTGTCACTCTGTCACCTTGTCACCTTGTCACTTATCAAAAATCCCTTTTCATCCTCATCATCCTCTGCATCCCTAATCTATTTAAAAATCGGCGTAATCCGCGTAATCTGCGTGACACCTCATCCGCGTAATCTGCGTGCCCAAAAAAAAGAAGGGCAACGCCGCAGCGTCACCCTCCTGCCCTCCGTGCTTCCTACTTTCCAGAACGGATGTTCATTTTGAATCCCAAGCGGCCAAAGATAAGTTCC
>JAAYKA010000077.1 GCA_012522635.1 Candidatus Cloacimonadota bacterium | reverse complement strand
GGGAATGAGGGTGGAACGCGCTTCATCGGCGGCTTTGGTTTGCAGTTCGTCGATGCGTGGCTTGGTGGCGGAATTCACAAACGCCAAAAGCGCTGTCGCCACCACGCAAAATGCCAGCAGGATGAGGCTGAGTCTTAGATAGATTTTCATTTTTTCACCTTCCCAAATGCTTTTGGCATGGTCAACATATCGATGAGCGGGGTCATCACGTTCATAAACAAAATGGAATAGGAAACGCCTTCGGGATAGCCTCCCACGAGGCGGATGATGACGGTCAGAACGCCGCAGCCAACGGCATAGATGATGCGCCCCGGTTTTGTCATGGGGCTGGTTGTATAATCTGTGGCCATGAAAAACGCGCCCAACATCAATCCTCCGGTGAAGAGATGGAAAAAGGGCAGGGTGAGCGAATAGCCGCTGCCTTTGATTCCACCGAAGAAAAAGGTGAACACAAACACGGTGAGCAGATAGAAGAAGGGGATGCGCCATTCAATTATTTTGCGCCAAAGCAGGTACGCGGCACCCAAAAGCAGGGCAAAAACAGAGATTTCTCCGATGCAGCCGCCCAGGTTTCCCCAAAAGAGGTTTTTGAGGGTGCCGAGATCGAGGAGTCCGTTGAAAATCTTTTGGCTGAACTCGGGATAGAGACTGGGGTCGCGGATGAGCTGGGCAACTTTCAGGGGTGTGGCGCCTGTAACCAGTTCATACACGTTGGGCGCGACGCTCTGAAGTTTTGGAGCGATGGCATCCAGATTGATGCCGCTCATCACTGCGCTTTTGGAGGTTTTGACCCAGCAATTTCCCGTCATCAGCGAAGGCCAGGAAGCCAGCAGAAAAGCTCTGCCCAGGAGGGCGGGGTTCACAGGATTGTTTCCCAAACCGCCAAAAACCTGTTTGCCGATGGCGATGGCGAAAATGGAGCCCACCACCGGCAGCCACCAGGGCGAACCGGCTGATATATTGTAAGTTAACAGTATTCCTGTGAGTACGGCGGAGCCGTCGGAAATGGTGATGGGAACCTTGCGGAACCATTGGATGAGGGCTTCGGTGGCGAGGGCGGAAATCACACCCAAGAGGGTGAGCCACAGGGAACGCCAACCAAAATAGTAGATGGCGAAAACCAGCGCGGGAATCAAGGCTATCACCACATTCCACATTACGTTGGGAATGCTGGTGCCCTCGTGCAGATGGGGCGCGGGTGAAACTTTATATCTTTCTTTCATGGTGGGAACCTCACTTTTGTCCGCGTTGGGCGGCAGCGTGGCGGATTTTTCCGCGGTCAATCCACTGCACCAAACGAATGTGGGCGGGGCAAACGTAGGCACAGCTTCCACACTTGATGCAATCTTCCAAACCGCAGCGCAGAGCGAGGGTCAAATCGTCCGCTTTGACGGCCTGAACCATCATGCTGGGCATCAGGTTCATGGGGCAAACATCCACGCAGCGGGCGCAGCGGAGGCAATTTCGTTCCTCGATGCCACGGGCTTCTTTTTCGCTCATCAACACGAGGCCGGAGCTGCCTTTTCCCACAGGCGCGTCCAGCGATGGCAGAGCAAAACCCATCATGGGACCACCAGAGATGATTTTTCCGATGGGGGCGCTGGTGCCAGCGCAATGTTCCACCAAGTCTGCGAAAGGCGTTCCGATGCGGGCGCGCAGGTTTTTGGGATTGGTAACGATGCTGCCCGTTACGGCAATAACTCTGTCCACCAGTGGTTTTTTGTAACGCGTGGCTTCATAGATGGCAAAAGCGGTACCAACATTCTGAACCACCACGCCCACCGCCATTGGCAAACCACCTGTGGGGACTTTTCTGCGGGTTGCGGCGTAGATGAGCTGTTTTTCCGCGCCTTGGGGATAGCGGAGCTTCAGAGGTACCACGCTCAAATCTTTTTCGGATGCTAAAAGCTTCTTCATCAGGGCGATGGCGTCGGGTTTATTTGCTTCGATGCCAATCATTCCCCGTTTCGCGGAAAGGATTTTCATCAGGATTTTCAAGCCGCTGACAATTTCGAGTCCTTTTTCCAGCATGAGCCGATGGTCTGAGGTTAGATAAGGCTCGCATTCCACCCCGTTGAGAATAACCGTGTCGATGGGTTTATCCTCTGGCGGAGAGAGCTTTACCAGGGTGGGGAAGCCCGCGCCGCCCATGCCACAGATGCCGGCTTCACCGATGCGTTCCTTCATTTGAGCGGGCGAAAGCTGGAGAAAGTTTTCGTCGTCAACCAAATCGACCCAGCTATCTTCGCCATCACCGGTGATTTCGATGGCCAGCGCGGAAGCCCCGGCAGGGTGGGGGAAAAGGTCAATTTTGGTAACTTTTCCGCTGATGGAGGCGTGTTGGGGGATGGAAACAAAGCCGCCTGCCTCAGCGATTTTTTGCCCAGTTTTCACCTCGTCTCCAACTTTCACAAGAGGCTGGGAAGGCGCTCCGATGTGTTGGGACATCGAGATGATAACTCTTTTGGGCAGCGGGAGATCCTCCACTGGAGTGGAGGCGGAAAAGTGCTTATAGTCATGGGGATGAACTCCCCCGGGAAAGGTTTTAAACCGCATTTACGCTCCCAAATAGCTTTTTCAAGCCAAACTTTTGCGTCCCACAAAAAGCGAAGTTGATTTTAAGGCAAGTACTTTTTTGCCTGAGGGCGACAAAAAAGCGTTATAAAGGACAAAAAAAGGCGCTGGAGAGGTTCCAACGCCTTATATCACAGGGTTTTAATTTTATTTATTCATATCTGAGAGCGTCGATCAAGTTCAGATTGGCAGCTTTGCGGGCTGGATACCAGCCAAAGAAGATGCCGATGATGCAGGAAAATCCAACGGAAAGGAAAACAGACCAAGGCGTTACCAGGATGCTCCAGCCCATGGTTTTACCCAAAATCGAGGCCAGAGCCCAGCCCAGGGCGATGCCGATAAGTCCACCCAGGATGCTGATGGCGATGGC
Source organism: Candidatus Cloacimonadota bacterium (assembly GCA_012522635.1). Classification (NCBI taxonomy): domain Bacteria; kingdom Pseudomonadati; phylum Candidatus Cloacimonadota; species Candidatus Cloacimonadota bacterium. The sequence continues at coordinate 5,932 of JAAYKA010000077.1, read as the reverse complement.
TTCCACCACAAATTGGAACAGCACATCGCGCTTTCCGGCGCCCACAGCCATGCGGATGCCGATTTCCTTGATGCGTTCCGTCACCGAAACCAGCATGATGTTCATGATGCCGATGCCGCCCACCAACAGTGAAATTCCGGCGATGCTGGCCAAAAGCACGGTCATCGTGTTTGCCACGGTGTTTGCCGCTTCCGCCACGTCGGTTTGGGAGCTAACCATAAAATCCTCGGTGGTGGTGCCGCTGTGCCTTGCCGGCATCAGGTTTGTTATTTCCTGCTGCACCAGGGGGATACGTTCCTTGGATTCTGCCGAAACGATGATGGTCATAAAGCGCCAGCGCATTCCCAGCAGGCGGGTGGCGGTGGTGGTATATGGCGCCAGAACAATATCGTCCTGGTCGCCGCCCATCGTACTTTGCCCCTTGGATTTCAGCACGCCTTTCACGGTGAAGGGGATGTTGCGGATGCGCATGGTTTTCCCAATCGGATCCAAGCCCATGAAAAGGTTGTCGGACACGGTTTTTCCAATCACGCAGACCTTGGCGCCGTTTTCCACTTCTGAGGGATAGAAAAAGTCGCCGGATTCCAGTTCCATGCTGCGGATCGTGAAGAAATCTACGTCCACGCCCTGGACCGATCCGCGCCAGTTGTTGTTGCCATATTTAAGCTGGCCGAAAGTGTTGTAAACCGGTGATGCGTAAAGCACTCCATCCACTTTTTCACGGATGGCGGCAACGTCGGCTTCATCCAGGGTGTTTCCAGAGCCGGCGGCTTGGCGCACCGTGCTTGGCGAACTGCTGAAATTCGACATCACCATAATCACGTTTGTGCCCATGGTGCTGATTTGGTCGTCCACCATCTTTTTGGCACCCTGGCCGATGGCGATCATGGTAATCACAGCCGCCACGCCGATGATAATGCCAAGCATGGTGAGGAAGGTGCGGGTTTTATTGCGCGCCAGGGATTTGAAAGCGATGCGTAGGATTCCAAAAAAATTCATCAGGCAAGCTCCTCGTCTTCATCCAAGCGGGGCATATTTTTCAGGTCTTCACTGGCTTTGCGTGGCTCCGGGGTCTTCTTGTCGGAAATCACGCGTCCGTCTCTGAAAGTGATAACGCGATCCGCGTAGCTGGAAATATGGGATTCGTGGGTGATGAGCAGCACGGTTTTACCCTCTTCATGCAATTTTTGGAAAAGCTCCATCACCTCAACGCTGGTGCGGGTATCCAGGTTCCCGGTGGGTTCATCCGCAAGCAGGAAAACAGGGTTGTTCACGATGGCTCTCGCCAGGGCCACACGCTGCTGCTGACCTCCGGAAAGCTGATTTGGATAGTGGCGCGCGCGGTCTGCCAAACCCACAGTTTCCAGCGCCTTCATGGCCAGGCTGTGACGCTCTTTGGCTGGGACGCTGTTGGAATAGAGCAGGGGCAGTTCCACATTTTCCAAAGCTGTGGTGCGGGGCAAAAGGTAGAAGGATTGAAACACATAACCAATCTTTTGGTTTCGCACTTTCGTAATCTCCTCGTCTTCCATTTCGTGAACGTTGATGCCATCAAGCTCATAGCTGCCGGAGCTGGGTTTATCCAGGCAACCCACCAGATTCATGAAGGTGGTTTTGCCCGAACCGCTGGCGCCCATGATGGCAACGAATTCTCCTTCGCGCACTTCCAGGTCGATGCCACGCAGGGCGTGCACCTGCACTTCACCCATGGTGTAAACCTTCGTGACGCCGCGCACTTTGAGCAGTGTTTTGTTCGTCATGCTTTAGAACCTGCCACCCATCCCTGGTCCACGCAAGGCGTTCTGTCCCTGAGCTTGACTTGGGTCTTTATAGTTCACTCCGGTAATGATTTTGATGTCTGAATCCAGTGGGCTGAGCAGTTCAACGAAAGCTCCATCGGAAACACCGGTGCGAACCGCGATGAGTTCCGGAGTCTTGTCTTTCAAAACCCAGATCATGGCCATGCTGGAGCGTCCATTGCTGCCATTGCCCATCATGCCTGACGCTCCTCCACCAGGCATTCCACCGCCCCGCATTCCGGCAGAATTTCCGCCGGGACCTCTGCCAGACCTGCCTCCACGACCGCGGCTGCCTTCAGAATTTTGAGCAGTGGCTTTTGCTGTGTCAGCCTTGCTTTTGCCGTTCCGGGCTGTGCTTTCGTCTGGTTTTTCCGGCGAAAGATTGCCCATCAGTTTTTCCATAGCGGATTTGCGAGCGTTGGAGATGAGGTCATCCTCCCATTTCAGCCCAAACAGTTTCCACATCTCCTTGGTCGGTGTGAAGCGGATTGAAGCTTCCGGCAGGCGTGAAACGTCGTCCTTGGATTGTGTGATGATGCTCACGTTTGTGGTCATGCCCGGCAGCAGCTTGTGATCGGGGTTCGCCGCGTCGATGATAACATTGTAGCTCACCACGTTTTGTTCGGAGGAGGATTTCAGCCTGATTTGCTGCACCGAGCCCGTGAATGTTTCACCTGCGTGGGAATCCACGGTGAATTCCACCGGCATACCAACTTTTATTTTACCGATGTCGGCTTCGTCGATGCTGGCAGTGATTTCCATCTGGTCCAAATTATTGGCAATGGTGAAAAGCGTGGGCGCGTTCATGCTGGCGGCAACTGTCTGTCCTTCAGAAACTTCGCGGCTGATGATAACGCCGTCGATGGGGGAGGTGATGGTGGCATTGCTCAGATTTTTTTGCGCGGTTTTCAGCTTCAGTTGGCTGGTGGAATAGCTCAGTTCAGCTTGATCCAGCGTGTTTTTCGCTTTCTGCAGGTCATATTCCGAAACCATATCTTTGGCGCGCAGGGCCTGGCTGTTTTTATATTCCATTCTGGCGTCATCCCGGCTGATGCGGGCTTTGGTGAGGTCCGTTTGGGCGGATTCCACGTTTGCCATCAAGATTTCGGTGTCCAGCTTTGCCAAAAGCTCACCTTTGCGCACATTGTCGTTAAAATCTTTATAGAGTGTTTTAATCGTGCCGGAAACCTCGGTTCCAACCTCCACCAAAACAGTTGGGTTCAACGAGCCGGTGGCGGTCACCACCTCGCGGATGGTGCCGCTGCTAATGCTGTCCAGCTTCCATTCCGGCTGGTTTTTCTTTTTGCGAACCTGGGTGAAAATGAGTACGCCGGCGATTACGATTACGGCTATGATGACGTATGTGAGGGTTTTACGCAGTTTCATGTTTATTCCTTACCATTTTCCCAAGATTTGGCGCGAGAGGAGGTTGTTGATGGCTTCCTGCCGTGCCAAAATCTGGTAGCGGTTGTTGTTGTATGAGATTTCAGAATCAATGTATTCCACGCGGACCTTGTCCAGTTCCAAAATTTCGATTAAGCCCAGGCGGAAGCGCTCTTCACCCACGTTAATCTGGGTTTGCGCCTGCGCCAGTTTTTCGGTGTAAAGCTCGTCCAAGCGTTGCAGATATTCCAGTTCCCGGCATAGGTTCACATATTGGCGGTCGATTTCTTCCAATTGTTGCTGCACTTCCAGTTCTGCCAAGCGCAGGGAAAGGTTCGAACGTTTGCTGGTCTGCCCTTGTTTAAATTGGTTCCACAGCGAATAGCTGAGGTTCAGGGAAAGGGTGTGATTTGTGTTGTAGATGTCAAAGTCAAAATCGCTCCCGCTCACGCCGCGACCATAGTTGTAAGCCAGACTCACACGCGGGAAATAGCTGAGGAAGTTTTGGCTGAGACCCAGTTCTCCACGTTTCAAATCCGCCTTCAGGAGCTTCACCTTGTTGCTCTGTTCGGGCAGATATTCGGGAACTTCAAAGCCTGTCTCTGGCTCCAAATCCGCCAGTTCATAGCCCAAATCTTCCATGCGCACCAGCCCGAAAAGCTGACTGCGCTTCGAAGCGATGCTGTTTTCCAGTTGCATGATGGAAATGCGCGCGTTCATCACCGCGATTTCGCTTTCCTTCACGTCGAAGCCGGTGTTTTTTCCCAGTTCGTTCAAGGCTTGAGCGCGTTCCCACACCCTGGTTTGAATCTCCAGGTTGCGGTTCAGCGATGCCAGTTGGCTTTGGGTGCTCAACACATCCAAATAGGCGCTGAAAACGCTGTAGGCGTAGGAACTGGCACTGGTTTCCAAGGTCAGTTTTGCCTTTTCGGCGTCCAATTTCGCATAGCGGTAGTTGAACCAGGCGTCGTCGTTCAGACTGATGGTTTTGCTGATGGAAAAACCAGCCTGGCTGCTGACATCAGGTTTTGGAGGATCATTGGGATGGTAAAAATCGCCGGTGATGCCAAAATTCAAGCTGGCGTCCGGGAGAAGATTCCATGTTGCAGAGCTCAGACTGCTGAGGCTGGATTCATAGCTCAAACCAGAACTCTGCATGCCATAGCTGTGCTCTAATCCGTGTTCAACAAGCTGTTCCAGGCTATACTGCTGCGCCGCCAAGGCCAGTGGCAACAGCAACAGCAGGACAAAAAAGTGTTTTCTCATGACATATTCCTTAAGGTGGTAAAAATCATTTCTTTGAAAATGGGTGGCTTTCCACATTTACTATGATACATGTGGACTTGCCAATCCCTGCAAATTTTTTTCATATGACAACAAGATACCGGGTGCATAGTTTTTAAAGCCCCTCTTTCCGACAAGAAAAATGTCTTGCCTTGTAAAACAGAGCATGTTTGTTGCCATCTTGAGCAAATAAGTTGGCAGCGGAGGTTTTTCCCTTTTGAGCCAAAAAGCTGCCAAACATGCCGGCACCGAACCGCAGAGCTTGCAGGCAAAAAACGCTAAAACCTCACCACCTTCGCCACCGCGCTTTTCCCATCCTGCTGCGCCCGAATCAGGTAAACCCCGCTGCCAACGCGGCGTCCGCCCTCATCCAAGCCGTCCCATTTATGCAGTTTGGATTTTGGGCAGTTTCCCTCAAAAAGGGTCTTCACTTTTTGCCCACGCAGGTTGAAAACCTCCACCTTCACAGGCTTTTCATTGTCTTTAAGCTCCACCCGCACCTGGATTTCAGAGTCAAATGGATTGGGAAAGGGGCTTCCCATGCAAATCACTGGTGTCTCAACACTTTCCCCCGCAATCAGGCTTTCGCCAAAATACTCCGTAAACACATATTCCACCAGCTTTTGGGCATCATCCTGGCGCATATTGTAGAGCGGAAAACTCAAGGTGCAGATTTTGCCATCCTGGTTCAGGTTCAAAATCCCCACCGCCATACCGTTCAAACGCCCCTGCGCGGTGTCGTTTTCGTGGTCTGACGCATAGCTGTAAACTGTTATGCAGTCATCTGTTGGCATCATTCCTTCCACACGCGGGATGTGTCCACCCATGGCTTCATTGGTTTTTTCGGGATCCACCTCCAGGGGTGGGAAATATTCAAATTCAGGATTGGCGCGCTTAAACCGGGCAGAGTTGCTGTGATCCGCTTCCGCGATGCCGATGTAGTCATAAATGAAGGAATCTTCTTCAAACTGGACTGGATATCCGGAATTCAGATCAAAGGCCAACGAAGGATGATAAACGCTGAACAGGATGTTTCCGCCGGCTTCAACATATTGGCGCAGAACATCTTGCGCAAAATAGGGCGCGTCCATCTCCGAAAGGTCGTTCCCGTGCCACAAAATTGTGGAATAGACGCAAATGTCCGCCAGCCGCAGTTCTTCGTTCCAGGCGTTCAAATCCAATTCCGTGCAGTTGAATTTCGCCGTGATGGCATCGTAAAATTCATCCGCCTGCGCGTCAGAAGGTTGAAATGGCCCATTTCCGCTCAGGTCCGCGGTTTCATCCACAATCAGGATGCCCTGATTCAAGCTCACGGGACGGCTTTTCACGCCACCGGCATAGGGGCTTTCATTCCCTTGCTGGTCAACCGCGCAAAGCCTATAATGATAATAGCTTAACCCGCCGACCACATCTCTGTCCAAATAGCTGTTTTCCTTGATCAGTCCGCCAATCTGCGTTCCCGGTTC
>JAAYKA010000076.1 GCA_012522635.1 Candidatus Cloacimonadota bacterium | reverse complement strand
TGTCAAGATTTTTCAAAAAAGGAACGCTGATGAAGGGGGAAAATGCGGTTGGCGCGGGGGTTTATTTGTAACACAGGATTTGTTTTACGTTTTCCTGACTTCCTCCCATAACCCGCCAGATTTGACGACACCTCCCTTTTCGTTTAGATTGTTTACAAAACTGAAAATGGAGTTATAAAATGAAAATACTGGTCCTATTCTATTCCGCTTATGGACACATATATGAACTGGCAAAAGCTGTGGCAGAGGGCGCCAAAACTGTTGAGGGCGTGGAGGTTGAGATTAAACAAGTGCCTGAAACTCTCCCACCCGAGATTTTGGAAAAAACCGGCATGAACAAGATGCGTGCGGCTTTCGCGCACATTCCGGAAGCCACAATCCAAGATTTGGAAGAGGCTGACGCCATCATCTTTGGAACGCCCACCCGCTTTGGCAGCATGGCTTCCCAGATGAAGGCTTTTTTGGATGGCACCGGCAGCCTTTGGGCAAAAAACTCGCTCACCGGAAAGGTGGGTTCGGTTTTCACCAGCAGCGGCACCCAACATGGAGGTCAGGAAACCACCATTCTCACCTTCTACCCCGTTTTGCTGCATCATGGCATGATTGTGGCAGGCCTGCCCTACGATTTTAAGGGACAATCCCGCATGGACGAGATTACAGGCTGTTCGCCATATGGAGCCAGCACCATTGCCGGAGCAAAAAACAGCCCCACCGAAAACGAACTTGAAGGAGCGCGTTTCCAGGGCGCCTACGTCGCAGACATCGCGCGCAGGCTGAAAAACTGATTATCGTTGACACAATCCGGGGATTCCCAAAGTTTGGAATGAACAAAAAGGAGTCCCCGAAAATGTGTCAAAATATACGCCTTGCGGCGATTATAGCTGTCTTTTCCCTGTTTTGGGTTGGGCTCGCCGCCCTTTTGGAACCTGCTGAAATCCAGCAACTGCATCAGATGCTGGAAACAGCAGGCTTGGAGGCCTCTTCCCTCTGCTTTGAAAAAGACTGGGATTTAAGCTGTAAATATAAGCTGGATTGGCAATTGCGCCAGTTGCAAAACCCCTGGCAAGCTTTTGAGGATTTGCGGGAATTGGGTGACGCCTGCAAGCTTGAGGAGCCGGAATCTGTTTCCGAGCTGCTTTGTAAACTGGGCGGCATCGCTTTCAATTTGGATGGGGAAATGTTCAGACAAATTTACCCCACTGCCAAATCCATGTATTTGGAGCAGTTACGTTTGCAGGTGCGCAAACCCGCTGATATTTTTGGCTGGCTGGAGCTCTATCTCGATCCCTTGGTAGAGGAAGTTCAATCCGCTTTTGCCGCTTTTTCGCCCCAGGATAAAAATGAGTTGCTCAGTTTTTGGATTTGGCATTTCATTGAAAGCGAGGATGCGGATTTTTATGAAAACTATTGTCAGCAGCAGGGTTTACCGCAATATGAAGAACTGGATCCACCCGCCGTGCGCGAGCTTCCCGAAAAATTGGACCGGCGCAAATTGCTGCGAGCTGGCGTCCGCGGTCTGGCTCTTTCCGACGCGGTGGTGGAACACTCTTCCAGCCTGGAATTTAAGCATAAAAAACCCCTGGTTCGCAAAAGTCGTCACGGTTTGATGGTGATTGGGACTACCGGTCGGGATTTATATCCGCTCAAAGGCCATGAGAATGAACCCATCTGCTTTTTGCTGGATCCTGCCGGAAATGATACCTATGAGGATGGACTGGTTTTTTCCCAGGATTTCAGCCTCTTGATCGATATGGCTGGAAACG
>JAAYKA010000075.1 GCA_012522635.1 Candidatus Cloacimonadota bacterium | reverse complement strand
GCAAATGATTGAAGCCTACCACTCTTTTTCTGAAAAAGTATTAGCCTACGGCCCTTCCCAAGGCTTGGATGTATATAGAGACGGCTTGGTGCAATATTATGCCAGCCACGATATCCCCCTGCAGGAAAACCAAATAATCGTGACCCAGGCAGGCTCCGAAGCTGTTACCTTCGCCATGATGGTGGTGGCGGAAGCGGGTGACGAAATAATCGTTCCTGAGCCTTTTTATACAAATTACAACGGTTTTGCCACCATGGCTGGAATCAATATCCGACCCCTGCTCACCGTTGCCGAAGATGGATTTCAGCTTCCACCTAATGAGGCAATCGAGGCGCTCATCGGCCCCAAAACCAAAGCCATCATGATTTGCAACCCCGGCAACCCCACCGGCACGGTCTATTCCAAGGAAGATATCTTCCGCTTGGGCGAACTTGCCAAACGTCACAATCTCTTTGTCATCTCCGACGAAGTTTACCGTGAATTCATTTATGAAGGGCTTTCCCACACCAGCATCATGCACGTTCCGGGTTTGGAGGAAAACGCCATCGTGGTGGACAGCGTTTCCAAGCGCTACAGCGCCTGCGGCGCCCGCATCGGCTGCATCGTTTCCCGCAATAAAGATTTAATGAATGCCACGCTCAAATTTGCCCAAGCCAGGCTTTGCCCTCCAACCGTGGATCAGCTTGCAGCCCTGGCATGCGTTCCCCTCGCGGACGACTTTTTTAAGCCGCTCATCGCCGAATATCAAGCCCGACGCGACCTTGCCTATGACGCCCTAATGAAAATTCCTGGCGTTGTTTGTGTGAAACCCCAAGGTGCTTTCTACATTTTGGTGAAACTACCCGTGGACGATTGTGAGAAATTCATCATCTGGATGCTGAATGATTTCAATATCGATGGTGAAACCGTTATGGGCGCACCCGGCGAAGGCTTTTATGCCACACCCGGATTGGGAAAAAATGAAATGCGCCTGGCTTACGTTCTCAACGAAGACGAACTTGCCCGTGCCATGCATGTTTTTGCCCGCGGCTTTGAGGCATACAAAAACCTTTAACCCCCAAAAAACCAAGGCGGCCAAATGAAAACCAAGCGTAAGATCGAGCCCTATCTCTATCTGCTTCCAGCGCTGGTGTTGCTGTTGCTTTTTCGTTTTATACCCATCCTGATGTCTTTTGCCATCAGTTTTTTCGATTTTGGCATCACCAATATCGGAAAATTCATCGGTTTCGGACATTACAGCAGGCTTTTTGCGGACAAAGAATTCTGGCAATCCATGGGAAACACACTCTGGTTGGTGCTGATTGCCGTTCCCGCCAGCATCATCTTGCCTCTCATCTTTGCCCAGCTTTTGAACCAGGTGGAGCGCCTCAAAGGCTTTTTCCGCACCATCTATTTCATGCCATACGTAACCTCACTGGTGGCTGTGTCCATAGTTTGGAAAATCATATTTTCAGAACAAGCCGGACTGGCAAACACCTTTTTGGGATGGCTGGGAATGAAGCCACAGCTTTGGTTGGCAGAGCCCCAAGGCATCCTGCCCCTGTTTTTGGAAAACATCGGCATCACAGCCCCGCAATGGATGGATGGATGGCTGGGTGGACCTTCTCTGGCACTTTTTTCCATCATCATCATGACCGTTTGGAAAGGCTTGGGCTACAACACCATTATCTATCTGGCGGGTTTGCAGAACATTTCCAAGGTCTATTATGAAGCCGCCGACATTGATGGAGCGGGAAAGCTGCGCCAATTTTTCAAGATAACCGTGCCGCTAATCTCCCCCACCACATTTTACGTGTTGCTGATGACCACCATTGTCAGTTTTCAAACCTTCGCGCAGATCTATATGATGACCGACAAAGGTGGCCCGCTTGGCACCACGAAGCTGATTGTTTATTACATCTATGAAAAAGGCTTCGACAAGATGGATATGGGCTATGCCAGCGCCGCGGCCATCATCCTCTTCATCGTGATTCTGGGCCTCACCATGCTCCAACGTCGTTTGGAAAAAACGGTTAATTATTAAGGGAGCTGAAGATGAAAAACCCAATTGCCTCCACACTCACCTACATTTTCCTGATCATCTTTGGCGCCGTGATGGTGGTTCCCTTCATTTGGATGCTTTCCACCTCGCTGATGACCCAGGGTGAATTCAACAAAAACGATTCCATCTTCATTCCCAAGGAAGAATACCACGTTTGGAAAGACGGAAATGTGGAACGCCGCGTAATCCTTGTACAGAGCAAGGATGGCAAGGCCGTAATTCACGTTTTGGACAGCGAGGGTCAAATCTCCAAAGATTTTGAAGAATATCTGGAAGTTCCCGATAATCAAGTGGAAATGGTGCGCAAAAAGCCCAGTTTCCATTTTGAAAACTTTATCAATGCATTCAAGAAAGTCCCCTTCGCCACCTATTTCGCAAACACGCTCTACGTCTCCTTCTTCACGCTCATCGGGGTTTTAATCAGCTCCGTTTTGGCGGCTTACGCCTTCGCGCGGCTGGAATTCAAAGGCAAAGACCTGCTTTTCTACCTCTT
>JAAYKA010000074.1 GCA_012522635.1 Candidatus Cloacimonadota bacterium | reverse complement strand
TCCTTCGCAGCTGAAGCAGAAGGAATCAGACCTGCCGACATCATTAAAGAATTGATAAATTGATGCGGGAAACCGGCATCAGCAAAGTATATATTGTAACAGCCAAAAATGGCTGGCTTCATCCATTGAGGAGAGATAAATGAAAAAAGCATTGTTGTTCACGCTTGTTGTTTTGGCCTGCGCCAGCGCTGTGGCCATCGATTTTCGCGTTCCCCAGCTTTTGGCACACATGAAGGAACCGCAACCCTACAACATAGATTTTCAGGAAAAACAAGTTATCTTGCGCAACAAAAATTACGTTTGGATAAATTCCATCTTCAACCCCTGGTCGCCACGTTTGGAAGCGGTCTTTTTTTCACAATATATCATCGAAGATGTGAATATGCTGAGCAACAACCATCTATATATCTGCAGCCAGGAACCGGGAAACTTGGTGAGTACGGTTGACACTCTCTCCTACCCCAGCAGCATTTACTTTCCCAATATCGCGATTGGCAACAAAATGACCCGCGAAGGTTCCATGCTCTATGTGGCGGATCGCTTCCGCGGCATTGATATCATCGATATCGGCAAGGGTGCTTCGCGTGAATTGCGCAGCACTTTCTCAGAAAAATGGGGCATCCGGGATTTCATCGCGGAGTATCCCTACCTTTGGGCTTTGAACGATTTTGGCTTGGTCACCGTGGATATTACCGACTTGAATTTCCCGCTGAGCATGGGCGTGAACTACGAAATTACCGACGCCACCGTGATGGCAAAAAACGGAGATATCGTCTGGCTGGGCGCGGGCAAAATGCTCTTGGCAATCAACGCCGCCGATATGTATCATCCCCGGCTCATTTTCCAAACACGGCTTTCCAACGACATCCGCGATATGGAACTGAAGGATAATCTGTTATATCTGGCACTGGGCATGGGCGGTGTGAAAATTCTGGACGTCACAAACCCCCTCAAAGTGGAAGACTTGCGCACCATCATCCCCTACCATGAAGTGTTCGATATCGCGCTGGATGGAGACCTCATTTTCCTCGCTCTGGGCAAGGATGGCTGGATGATTTACGAATACAGGTAGAAAACGCTTGGAGTTATTTCGACTTTTTTAATCTGGAGAAGTGTAAAAGCTTGTTTTTTAGGCAATGTTGCTAAAATCCGGAACCCAAACCTGATTCATTCTTGATTCCAGCGCATGTCTTGGACGATAGATCTCCCCCAGACCCCCGAAGCCGCATCGGGCAACTAACGAAAGGGATTGAAATAACTCATTTTTTGGAATAAAGAAGGAAGCAAGGGTGGGTTCAGGTTTCACTGCCCAGCGGTCAGGATTCTGCTTTTTCTTCCAGTTCCAGCCAACGCTCCAGGCTTTCCCGATGACGCTGATTCAGCTCTTCCAATTCTCCGCTAATCTGGGCATAGTCTTGATGTGAAAGCTGTTGCGCTGGATCGCCCAGTTTTGTTTCCAGTTCCGCAATCCTTTTTTCAATCTCCCCAATTTCAACGTTGAGCAGTTCCAATTCCCGTTTTTCCTTGTAACTTAGACCTTTTTGAGGTTTTTTAGGACGTTGCGCAATGGGTTTGGCGGCTTTTTCCGTCTCTTCTTCTTTTTTAAATTTTTTCACCAACAGCCAATCGGAATAATTGCCGGGGAATTTTCTGATGGAAGTTCCTTCAAAAATAAAGAGATGGTCCACGCAGCGGTCCAGGAAAAATCGATCGTGAGACACCACCAGCAGGCAGCCTGAAAAGGCATCCAGATAATCCTCCAAAATCTCCAAGGTTCTGATATCCAGATCGTTTGTGGGTTCATCCAGGATAATGAAATTCGTGCCAAACATCAGAGATTTCAGCAGATAAAGACGTTTAAGCTCGCCTCCGGAAAGGGATGAGAGCTTTTGCTGCTGCATTTTGTTGTCGAACAAAAATCGATTTAACATCACGGAAGCGGTCACCTTGCTGTTGTCTTGAGTGCGAATCACTTCGGCATACTGCGCAATGTATTCATAAACAGAGAGATGCGGCTCGAAACTTTCGTCGCTTTGGCGATAGTAGGAAAAATTGGTGTTCACGCCAATCTTGATGCTGCCCTTGTCTGGCTGAACTTCACCCATGATAATTTTGAGCAAAGTGGTTTTACCGCAACCGTTTGGACCCAAAATGCCGATGCGTTCCCGCGCTTGAAAAGTGTGTTCGATATTTTGGAACAGTTTGTGGTCTCCATAGCTTTTACTCAGATTATGCAGTTCCAGAATGGTTTTTCCCAAGCGATCCGTCTTGAAGGAGATATCCAGTTCGGCATTGGAAATCAAATAGCTCTTGGAAAGCAGTTCGCGCACGCGGTCAACATGGTTTTTGGGTTTGGTGGCACGCGCCCTGGCGCCGCGATTCAGCCAGTCCAGTTCTTTTTTCAGTTGTGCCTGGCGTCTGGTTTCCTTGCGGCGAAAATCAGTGTCGCGGAGTAGTTTTCCCCGCACAAACTCGGAATAATTTCCTTCGTAGATGTGGCAGCGACCTTGGTCAATTTCCAGAATTCTGTTGCAGACGGCGTCAAGAAAATAGCGGTCGTGGGTAACGAAAATGACGGTTTTTTTGCTTTGAGCCAGATAATCCTGCAGCCATTCGATGGCATCCAGATCCAGGTGGTTTGTGGGTTCGTCCAACACCAGGATGTCCGGCTCAGAAACCAAAACCCTGGCCAGATCGGCTTTGCGGCGCTGGCCGCCTGAAAGCAGGGAAAGTGGTTTTTCAAAATCCGTGATTCCCAAAACTGTCAGTATGGCTTTGTAGCGGTATTCTTCGTCACTTTCCGGCTTTAAAGCTTGCGGGGGCTGGATATAGTCCAGAACGCTCACATCATCGGTTAAAATGGCTTCCTGAGCCAGATAGGCGATTTTTTGGCCGCCACGAACCACAACCGCGCCTGAACTGGGCTCTATCACCTCTGCCAAAACTTTTAGCAAAGTGCTTTTGCCACAGCCATTTATGCCCACAACGCCAATTTTATCACCAAGATGAATACCAAGATCAAGGGATGAGAAAATGACCTTGCTGCCAATTTGCTTGGCAAGGTTTTCGATGGTTATGGCTACATCAGATGCCATGATTTGAGAATGGATGGCGTCCCTGAGGCGATTCGAACGCCTGACCTTCACCTTCGGAGGGTGCCACTCTATCCAGCTGAGCTACAGGGACGCAAAGACTTTCATACATGAAATTTCAAACCCTGAAATCTGTCAATTCTTTTGGTTCCGCAAATTTTCCACGGCATCAAAATCGCTTTTGCCACAAAGGAAAGCTGTTGCCATTGGAGCCTTGGTGCGCAATTGATTCGCCATTTCGCCTGCGAGATCCCGAATTTCCCATTGAGCGTGTTCGTCGCAACGAAGCCGAATAAGATGATAAAACTCACGCAGGTTCATCTTTACCAGCACCCAAACTGGGTCACCGTTCAGGCTGGCATAGCGGGCAAGATCGGGATTAAGGGTGGAAAGCTGTTTTTTTAGTTTCGTATTCTTGCCAAGTAGTTGAGTCCATTGGCTTTCTCTTCCGATTCTGGAAATGATATCAGGCATAATGCAGGTGCGGACACCTGGAATTTTTTGACGAATTATGGTGCCAACGCGGTGGCGCTTAAACTGAGCCCAACAGCTTTCGCTCATTCTCAGTTCAAAATGAAAATCCACCATCTCAAAAGCACGCGGCATCTTGCTCCAAGGCCGGATTCCTTGGAAAAATTGCTGCCAGAGTTTTTCCCTTTCGTCATCAGATAAGTTATTCACATATTTGAGGCATTTTCCCCAACTGCTGCGGCTGTTTTCATAAAATAGACTGGCCAAAACCATATTGTCCGAATTATTGGTTTGGTCAATCATTTGTCCCCAAAAATCATCATCCGGAGTTTCGAAATCCATTAACTCCCTGGGAATGGGCAAGCCACCGGGAAAAAACTCAGGTTCCACATAACGCACGAGAGATGGGCAAACCTTTTTTGCCTGTGGAAGCAGAGTTTTATGGAGTTCATGAGCTTCCAGAAGCGGGCTTTCAGCGAGGCGGCGCAACAGATTTTCCAAACTGCGGGCATTGATGGTCATGCCAAGCTGGGTTTTGGTGGAAAGCGGCAGGATGTAGCGTGCGTCTTCCTTTGCCATGCCTTCAAGGTCACGTTTTGAGAAATCCGGGAATCCTTTGGAACGATATTCTTTCAAAGCCAAAAAACTGGCTTCATATTCGGCAAAGAGAGCATCCATCACTTCCAGGTAAAAAACCTTCAGCTCCGCGTGTTCCGGGGCTTCAAGTTCAGCCGGAATCAGATAATCCCGGGAAAAAGTCACGTAGCGTTGGGATTTTTCGGTGAACGAGGCAAAGCGCAGAGTTTCAAGCGTTTCCGTGAGCAGACGGGAAATTCCGATGATGTCAAAATTGAAAACCGCGTGTTCTGCCACAGAGGCGTGCCCCATCTCGAAAACAATGGTCTGATTGGATTTTCTGGCTTTGGGGAGTTCCGCCAGCGCTTCTTCACGCAGTTCTGTAACCGTTTTTTCACTGCGGCTGATGCGCGCGTAGGCCGCGGAAATCACTTCCGGAGTCGCGGCTTCATTATCCAGTTTTTGGATTAGGGAGTTGTCGATATTATATCCTGCTAAAGTCACTTTCATCGAAACAAACCTCAGATCAGAGCTGTAACGTTGCTGGCGCCGATGCGGTTCGCGCCGGCTTCAATCATTGCCAAAGCCTGTTCGCGAGTGCGGATGCCACCGGAAGCTTTTACGCCAATTTTTGGTCCCACGGTTTTTCGCATCAGACGTACGTTCTCAATTGTCGCTCCGGCGGTGCCAAAGCCTGTGGAAGTTTTAACAAACTCCGCGCCGGCTTTTTTGGCGTAGAGACAGCAGGCAATTATCTCATCTTCCGTGAGATAACATGTTTCCAAAATCACTTTCAGGAGCACCTCGTTGCTACGGCAGAGTTCAGCGATATTTCGCATTAACTCGTAGGATTGCAGGATTTGCCCGCTTTTTACAGCACTGAGATTTTGCACCAGATCCAGTTCTTCGATGCCGGTGTTGATAACAGCAAGAGTTTCCGCAACCACAGCATAGGTGTAACCTGCACCCAGAGGGAAATTTACAACTGTGCAGGATTTTACCGCGGCGCGGAGACGCAGTTGCAGTGGATGGGAAAAGTGGGAATTTACACAGACAGAGGCGCATTCATGGTCGTTTGCGAGGTCGCAAAGTGCATTTATTTGAGCTTGGGTGGCGTCAGCTTTCAGCAAAGTTGCATCAACGATGGAAGCAATGCCCGCATTGGGATCGTAGATTTGATCCGGCTTCTCAGCGCGGCACACTGCGCAACCAAGACAGATTACATGTCCACCGCCACATTTACAGGCTTGGTTGTCACCAAAAAGATGCCGGGCAATCTTTTCAATTTTGTTCATTTTTTTCTCCTGTCTGTTTGGCAGAGGCGTCGGTCACAAGCTGACCGCAGGCTCCACTGATATCGGTTCCCTTGCTTCTTCTCAGCATCACAGCTTGAGGAAGTTCGCGCGCTTTCGCCATAAATGCCTGTATCTCATCCTCAGTTGGTGTTTTATAAGGAAGACCCGGCACTTGATTGTAGGGAATAAAATTTATTTTGCAGGAAAGATCTCCACTGAATTTTCGCAGGGCTTTAAGGTCTTCTGCTGCCATGTTCAGGTCTGGAATCAGGATATATTCCAATGTGATGCGAAAGTTGCTTTTTTTCTGGTAATACAAGAGAGACCTTTTCAATGTGGATAATGGATATAGCTTGTTCACAGGCATCAGGGTGTCCCGAACCTCGTCACGAGCTGAATTCAGGGACACTGCCAGTTTCACCTTGATTTTTGAATCCGCCAAACGTCGTATTCCAGGAACAATGCCACAGGTTGAAATCGTTGCGCGTCTGGGGCTAAAAGCCAGAGTAGCTTGATGTTGGATGAGGGTCAAGGCATCAAAAACGCTGTCCAGATTATCAAGCGGCTCGCCCATACCCATGAAAACGATATTGGTTAGCGGAGCATCGGAATCACTGGCTGCCAACAGAATTTGCTGCACAATTTCGTGGGTTTGGAGATTGCGCCTTTTTTTCATCCTGCCGGTGGCGCAAAACGCGCAGGCGCGCGCGCAGCCCACTTGGCTGGAAACACACAAGGTGCGCTTTTTTCCCTCTGGCATCAAAATCATTTCTATCTGGGCACCGTCTGCAAGAATCAACCTGTATTTTGTGCTTCCATCCCGGGAAAGATGCTTTTCGGCAAGCTCGGGCATTGAAAGATCGAAAGCCGCTTCCAACGCAGCTTTGAAGCCTTTGTCGAGGTCTGTCATCTGAGCCGGGTCGAAGATATATTTGCGATAGACCCAGCTTAAAAGCTGCCGCACCCGGTAGGCTGGAAAACCACTGGCAAAAAAGCTTTCGAGGTCCTGGGGCAGAATCCCGTAAAAAGAGTTCAGCATTGCTCAATATCAGGCGCGGAGACAACTTGTAGCTTGTTGAAATCCGTTAGCTCAAGCTCGGTGAGCATCTGGTTTTCGTCAGACAAATGCACGCGTTTGTTCAAAACATCGTTTCTGAAGACGTATAAGCGTTTGCCTTCCAATTCCACGCAGGTGCCTGGGATGGGATAATCCTTGGATTCCTCCACATAGAAATCTTCTTCAAAATTCAGGCAACAAAGCAGACGCCCGCAGGGTCCGGAGATTTTTGCCAAGTTTCCCGCCAAATTTTGATCCTTTGCCATTTTGATGGTGACCTGGCTGAAACGTTTCAAAAAACTGCCACAGCAAAACTGGATTCCGCACATTCCAAAGCCGCCCATGCGTTTGGCTTCGTCACGCCCAGTGGTTTGATGCAATTCTATTCTGGTGCGGAAAACATTTGCCAGTTCCCGCACGAAAACCCTGAAATCGATGCGTCCATCCGCTGAAAAGAAAAAGGTAAGCTTGTTGCCATCAAATTGATAGACGGTTTCAATTAATTTCATTTCAAAGGGATAGCGCCTCAGAATGTCTCGGAAACTCTGCGCGGCTTTTTCTTCTTCAAAAGGCAGGTTCCGTAGTTTTTCAATGTCCTGCTCCGTGGCAACGCGCTTGATTTTGTAGATTCTGCCTCCGCTGCCAGGCTGAGGGTTTATTTCTTGTTCGCCAATGCTGAGATGTGTAACCTGAGCAATATCTTCCCCGCGTTCCACTTCCACAATAATCAGCTCTTCCGGATCTATGCTCAATTCACCATGGTTTTGATAGTATCCCAATCTTCCTGTCCGGAATTCCACTTCAATGTATTCTTGCATTTCTGCTTCAGAAATTTTCAATTCTTTGTCCTCGTATAAATGGCTTGGTAAAGTTCAGTTTCCTCCGGGCTAAATTCCAGATTGCGGCGGGCTTTTACCCTTGCCGCCGTATCACAAAATCTGTCAAAACGGTATTTATCGAGCTTGGATGCGGTTCCCCAGGAAAAATCTGGAACGAAGCCAGAGATGAGTTCGGATCCCCAAAGGTTTGATCCAATGCCGATTACAGAGCCGGTGTTCAGGCTCACGTTTATGCCAAGCTTGACGTGATCGCCAATCATGGCACCCAAAAACATTTTACCGGAATCGACTCTGCCGCCTGCAAGGTAGGAATGAAAACCCACGCTGCGATATGTGTTTTTGAGGTCACTGTTATTTGTGTCCGCGCCGATGTTAACCCACTCCCCCACAATACTATGGCCTAAAAAGCCATCGTGCTGCTTATTTGAATAGGCCTGAAAAATACTGCTTTCAATCTCTCCGCCCACTTTGCAGACAGGTCCGATCGAGCTTCCGCCATAAATTTTCGCGCCAATTTTTACCACTGAATTTTTCCCTATAAATGCCGGCCCCATAATCACAGCATTTGCCAAGACTTTTGCCCCCTGATCCAAGATTATTGGACCGTCGGAAGCATCCAAAACCACTCCCGGTTTCAGAGACACTCCCTCTCCAATCCAGATGCTGTATGGGTTTAGAGCTGTAACGCCGGGTTCGGTTTCAAAATAGTTTTCGTTATCATAAAACAGGTGTTCAAAATCGAAACGCAGCAGGCGGTCGTTGTCGTGAATGAGGTCGCTTAAGTCTTGATACAGTGCAACATCACTTTCGATAATCTGAAAACCCATCTCGCGGAGTTCGGAAAGCTGTGGAATGCGGCTAAGCTTTTGATTTGTCTTTAGAGCGATGACATCATTCTGTTTGGCAAGACATTGTCCCACTATAAGGCGTTTGACCGCCTCAATCGAGTTTTGATCCACTTTCAGCCTGGAATTCACAAGTAAATCACCTTCTGAGGCGGGTTGGTTTACAAGCCATTGGGGCTGACGCTGCTGATAAAGTTTCGCCAAAAGAGGATCCATCCAGATTTCAACATCGTCCCTGTCGTCCAAAAACTGTTCCAGCCTCTGCCGCAGCTTTAAAATGCCGCAGCGAAGATCTCCCAAACATCTGTTCTGGGTCAAGGGATAAAATGCCGCTGTGCGATAGTCATCAAATATAATCATAATTCGTGATCCTGCATTTTGTTATGTTTTAAAGATCCTCTTCAAACTGATCGTGGAAACCAGAGCCAGCAGGATAACTGTAACCCAGGGAATCTCGAGACACTGAAGGCTCGTTGCCTTCAGCAAAGATTTCCGGGATGCCACCCCCTCGCACAACTTGGCCTGTGGCAGGGTTTATATTCAAATGAACGATCCGGGGTGGTTCCACAAATGCATAGCGAGAATCATTGGCGGCAGGGGTTCGTCCATTGTTTTCAATTTTTATCATTTTTGCCATAATTGGACCCCAGGTGCTGGCTGCAAGTGCTTGGCCAACTTTGTGCCTTCTGCTGTCGTAACCAGTCCAAATGCCCATGGTATAGGCTTTGTTGAACCCGATAAACCAGGAATCATTATTATTGTTTGTGGTACCTGTCTTGCCTGCGCTGGGCCAGGAATATCCACTTCGGGACGAACCTCCCGTTCCGGATTGGGCCACAGTTTGCAGCATGCTGGTCATTAAATACGCAACCTGAGGAGAGCAAACGCGGGATTTTTGCGGACTTGATCTTTCCAGCACTTTGCCCTTCATGTCCTCCACCTTGGTCACAAAAACCGGATTGACCCGCACACCATCATTCGGAAAAGCGGTGTAACCGGCAATCAAATTTAGCGGTGTAACTTCATAAGCTCCAAGAGCGGCAGTCAGATCTCCTGCCTTCACATTCAATCCAAACCTGCTGAATGATTCATTCACGGCATCAAGTCCGATATCCTGAGCGCAACGTACAGCCCAAGTGTTGTAAGACCATTGCAGTGCCACTCTCATGCGAGTATTTCCATGGTAGCTGCGGTTTGCGTTGTGAGGCGACCAGTCTCCAATTGTTATGGGCGCATCAGGCAAAATCTTTGCAGGATGATAGCCCCGTTCCAGTGCCAGCGTATAATAAATCGGTTTAATGGCAGAGCCAGGCTGTCTTTTGGCTTGAGTTATGCGATTGAATTTGCTGTGTTCAAAACTTCGTCCTCCCAGTAAAACAAGCACATGCCCGGTTTTGTTTTCAATCAGGGCAAGTCCACCCTGAATATATTTGGTATCGATGTCCCGGGCATCCTTGGGTACGGAAGAGAATTTATTGGGAAAACCGCCACTGTTTTCCACTCGTGTCAAATAGCTGTTAAAAAGAGAATCCGCGGCGGAAGACATATCGGTATCGAGTGTGGTGTATATCTTTAGCCCACCCTCATAGAGACGTTCCGTTCCATATTTATTTTCCATGTAACTGCGTACGCGTTCAATGAAATAGTCCGAAGAAAAACGGGCATAGCTGCCTCCGTCCTGAGAATTTACGGGCGTGGCAATGGCATCCAGATATTCTGCTTCACTGATTTTGCGGGCTTTGCGCATCCTCTCCAAGACTCTGTCCCGACGCGCTTTAGCGGCTTCCGGATATTTCAGGGGGTCATAAACATTGGGGCGCTGGATCATCCCCACCAACAATGCTGATTCCGGCAGGCTCAAATCCCGGGCATGTTTATTAAAATAGCGCAGGGAAGCGGTCTCAACCCCATGATTGTCTTTGCCCCAAAAGATCATATTCAGATAAATCTCAAGGATTTCGTTTTTGGTGAACGCCGTTTCAATTTTGAAAGCCAAAACCATTTCCTTCAGTTTGCGGGCCATGGTTTTATCCTTGGTGAGAAACATATTTCTGGCTGTTTGTTGGGTGATGGTGCTGGCACCCTGAGAGTAGCGGCCGGACTTCAGGTCTGCAAAAAAAGCACGCATGATGCCGATTGGGTCCACACCCAGGTGATAGCGGAAACGTTTGTCTTCCGTAACCAAAAGCGCATCAATCAAATGCGGTGGCAACTCTTTGAGCGAAACCAGCTTTCTTTTTTCATACGCGAAAAGATAGACCATCCTGCCGCTGCGGTCATAAACCTCGCTGCCGGTGCGCAGAGTATAGTTTTTCAGCTCCGCTGTGGGAGGCAAGTCATCTTGATAATACCAAAATATACCGATGATGAAGCCGATCAAAACACAGCCAACTATTCCCAGTATCCTGAGGATTTTCATTAGTTTTTCTTTATTCATTTTGCATTTTTTTACCATTTATTTGCCGCTGATATCTTGATTTTATCAAAACCAAAATCCATGCGGTCAGAATCCCACTGAGCAAGCCTAAAAACAGCAGCAATGGTGTCAACATAAAAACTCGGGTTCCAGGCAGAACCACGGTTTGAACCAAAACCAATTGGGTTAGATTGTGAGCAACAGCGCCGGTTACGCTAACCCCATACTCTGTGAAACCAAACCTCACTGCAATTGCTATCCACATGGCAAAAACCGCGGCCAATCCTCCCCCCAAAGATAATAATGTTGCAGGGGACAGCAGAGAAAAAGTTACCGCGCCACCGACCAGAGATTTGGTAATGGCAACCACAATAGCCGGCAGAATCTTTTTTTCGAACAGCAGATACATGACAACAATGTTTGACAGACCCAGCCTGATGAACGGAAGTGGCATCAGCCGCATAATCAAACTTTCAAAAACATGGATGCTACAGGCAGTGGCTGTCAGAAAAGCCAGCATTAAAAGCTGATTTGGCGCTTTTTTCGTCATTTTTGAATCTCGAAAAAAGTGTCATTTGTGCCCATATTCAGAAATTGCCGCATCAACGGGTCCTGGCTTTGATGGACTTGATTTAGAGGGCCAAAATATCTCAGCTCTCCTTTTTCCAAAAACAACATTTGGTCGCCAATGTTTTGTAAATCCCGGGTATCGTGGGTGATTGTGATTGTTGTCGCCTTGCCAGAATTTATGATCTGGGTGATGTAGAATAAAACTTCAGCGGCTGTGATGGGGTCCAATCCTGAGGTCGGTTCATCAAAAATGATGTAGCGCGGTTCATATACCAAAGCTCTGGCGATACCAACTCTTTTGCGCATGCCACCGCTAAGGTCTGCAGGAAATTTGTTTTCGATCCCTTCAAGCCCAACCACGGCAAGGCTTTCACTCACTTTTTTCTGGATGGTCTCAAAGTCCATCTCCCCTCTTTCGTAGAGTGGAAGAGCCACGTTTTGAAAAACAGTGTAGGAATCCAAAAGGGCGGAATTCTGAAAAACCATGGCGAAACTATGGCAAACATCTGTGTTCGTTCGAGTTCCACCACAAACAACTTCGCTGCCATCCACGCGCACCCATCCAAAATCAGGCTGGAAAATCCCCATCATGGTTTTTATCAATACAGTTTTTCCCGAGCCGCTCCTCCCGATAATGACCAAATTTTGTCCATTCTCCAACTGAAAACTGATGTCTCGCAAAATGGGCTGATTGTCAAAACTGAGGCTTAGATTTTTAACTTCGATCACGGACAATCCAAAAAACCGCAAATGCAGTTCCCAGACCCGCCGCGTTTGCCGCAAAATCCCAAACGCTCACGGATCTCTGAGGAATGAAATATTGGTGGAGTTCGTCCAAAGCGGCGCTGACAACCAGGATCAGATAAATCCACCAAACTCTTTTTGTGGCTATCCCAAATCCCTTCAAAAGCCGGTTTGTTAATATACCAAGAACAAAATAAATTGAAAAATGCGCCACTTTGTCAAAGCCAACAATTTTACCAGAAGGCAGATGTCTCCCGGGTAGGGATGATACGGTCCAAATGACTGCCACCCACAAAACCACAGGAAGCACAAAACGTATTGTCGCTTTATTTCTGGGTTTTGGGCTCAAGTTTTGGGACATTGTTAATCCGTAACATCCTCATATTGAATGACCTCTACCTGTTTAATGCTTTTCCCATCGCTTTCCAAAATCTTGAATACCAAATTTCCGTCCAAATTATGAGTTTCTCCTGCGACGGGAACATGGTTGAACACGGAAAGCAGATATTCTGCCACATTGTCATATTCGTCGGTATCGATGGCAGAATTGAATTCTTGATTGAATTGGCGAATGCTGTAGGAACCGCTCACTTTGCAGGTTTTAAGGTCAACCCGTTCAAATTCAGGAATTTCCTCATGATCATATTCATCATGGATTTCGCCCACAATCTCTTCCAAAATGTCTTCAAGAGAAATGATACCGGATGTGCCGCCATATTCGTCCACAACCACAGCCATCTGCATCTTTCTGATTTTAAACTGGTTGAGCAGGGCTTGCACTTTCATATTCTCGGTGACAAACCAAGCTTGTCGCATCAGCTCTGTAAGTGTCCTTTTTTCAGGATAGAGCAGCAAGTCCTTGGCGTGAATCACACCGATTATATCATCAATCGTTTCGCGATACACAGGAATGCGGGAATGTCCACAACTGGTAATTAATTCTCTCAGCGCGTCCAAAGATTGAGACGCCTCAATTGCCACAACTTTCACACGCGGCACATAGATTTCGGTAAGTTTTGCCTCGCGAAACCTGAAGAGACCCACCAGCATTTGCTTTTCGTTTTCGTCCAGGCTGTGCTGCGAGTGGCGGGATTGAATCAGATTATGAAATTCCTCGGTGGTAAGGCGCGGCAAAAGATGAGAATCCAGACTGTGTTTTTTTGTGATGAGGAACGTAAGTTTCTCGATTAACCACACGGCCGGATAAAAAATGTAACTGATTAAGAGCAATGGCAGGCTGGCAATGCGGGCAAAATTATCTGCCGAAGCCAAGGCAACTAATTTGGGAATGATTTCAGCAAAAACAACAATCACAAAGGTGGTAATCACCACCTGCAAACTCATCGCCAAAGATGCGTTTGCCTGATTCTCAGCGATGCGAAGTGCCAGCAATGTTGCCAACGACGAGATTGCAATATGGCCAAAAGTATTTCCCAAAAGCACCGTCACCAAAAGACGCCGGGGCTGCCGTAAAAGTTTAAGGACGCGTCTGGCGCTGCCTCCCTTTTTCTGTTCAAGTTTTTTAAGGTAGATGCGGGAAAGCGAAAAGAAAGCTGTTTCAGATCCGGCAAAAAATGCTGAAAGCAGCAGCAAAGCCAAAATCATCAGCAATAAATGGCCTTCGTCCACTTTACTGAACACCTCGCATTAATTCGTTATAATATGTTTCTTTTGTTTTCATCAACTTTTGGTCTCCAACGCGGATATGGTCGTAACCCAATCCGTGCAGCAATCCATGGATAAAAATATCCATCAGTTCTTGTTCGATGCTGTTTGAACCCTTTTGGCGCTGCAGCTGATTTATGTCAATAATAATATCGCAAAAAACCCTTTGAACCCCGCTGGCAGCTTTTTCGGGCAGTTCTGCTTCCAAATTAAAACTCAGCACATCCGTCACAGAATCATCACCTCGATAAAGCCGGTTATATTTTCGCATCATTTCGTCACCGCAAATCAGAACCCCAATCTGACACTGGATGCCAGACCTCTCAGCTTCACAAATAATCCGTGCCGCGTTTTGCAAAGGCTCTGGATCCAGTTCATAATCAGTTTCGTTTTCGATGTTTAGCTGTATCTTACTCACTTATTTTTTCTTCCGGGTATTCCAGCCGCTTACGAAAGACACTTTCCAAAATGGGCAACATGGCTTTTTTTGCCAAAGCAAGGTCTTTAATCGTGATGGGCGCTTCATCAAACTGCCCTTCCCGGATGAGCCGTAACACAGTATTATCGAACAATTCGGCTATCTCATCGTCGCTTGCTTCTTTTTTGGATTTGCTGATGGATTCCACAACATCTGCCAGCATCACCAAAGCCGTCTCTTTTGTTTGAGGCAGTGGACCGGGATAGCGAAAATCTTCCAGATTCACTTCTTCCCCACTCCGTTGCGCTTCATCCAAAAAATAGCGAATGTAGCTGGTGCCGTGGTGCTGCAAAATAAAATCTGTAACTGCCTGGGGCAGTCCATGTTTTTCTGCCAGAGCCACACCCTCTCGAACGTGGTCGCGAATGACATCGGCGCTTTCTTCCGGGCTAAGTTTCTCATAAAAATCTGAGCTTTCATCGTTGTTTTCGGTAAATATATCCGGATTCACCGTTTTTCCAATATCATGATAATAACTGCCAACCCTGGCCAGAAGCGGGTTTGCGCCAATAGCCTCGGCGGCTTGTTCGGCCAGATTTCCCACGATCAGACTGTGATGATATGTACCCACCGCGCTTGTTGCCAATCGTTTCAACAGAGGTGTATTAAAATCCTGAAGCTCCAGCAGAAGCTGCTTGGTGGCGCGGTTCCATCTGCGCTCAAAAAAGCTGACAATGCCCAGAATTCCCAAAACAACAAACGACGTGGAAACCATCGAAAAACCAGCATTTTTAAAGAGGTTCATCAAAGTTTCGGTTAGGTTTTCCCCGGTGAAAAAAAGCAGCCGCACCGCAACGTTTATGATATTCAATGAAAGAAATTGAAAAATCCAGATGCGGAAAAAAGCATGCCGCGCTTCATATCGACGAATCAAAGCCAGAGTCAACAAAGACGATGCCAAAAGCATTGCCAAGCCTCCAGCGTCCCAATTCACAAATGGCGCCACCACCAAAACGCTGAAAGCCGAAAACAAAAAGCCATATTCATATCCCATCAAAATAGCGGAAGATAGCACCACCAAACCAAAGGGAATCAAACTGATATTCTGTCCAAACAGTTGGCTTGTAATCAGGGAAAACAGCGCTTGAATCAAAAGACCCGCATTCAAAAACAACACTCCCAGGTTTCCATCTCCTTCCCGCAGTGGAAGTTGCATCAAATGCAGATTAAACGCGAAAACCACTGCAAAGCTGTATGCCAAAAGACTGATGAAACCAAGCAACTGCAAAAACGCGGAGCGGTGTTCTCCGCGAACCCGATATTCCTGGGAAAGTGAGGCAAGTTTATTGATGTCATCATCACCCAATTTCTGCCCTCGACGCACGATTGCCTCGCCTTCGCGCAAAGTTCCCTCAACAGGATCAATGCTTGCTTTCAGGCTATCCTGCATCTGGGCATATTTCTGGGTGTCAACCACAAGGTTTGGAACAATTAGTTTTGTGGAGTTTGCGTCCACCAAGGTTGCTTGGATGGAATCCAACCTCAGCAGAGCCAAACGCTTGGCTTCTTCCCTCTCAAAAAAACGGCTCAAACTGCGCTTTTGAATCCCCTTCTCAGAATTCACCAAAACGCTGTCACCTTCAACATTTTCGTATATCCCAGCCTGATACAGGTTTTCCAGATTTCTTTTGATGGCGGCATGAGCAGCGGCCACCCGTTTGAGATCCATACCCAATAATTGTTCAGAATTTTCCAATTGGAAACCCTGTTGTCTTGCCCTGAGGACCGCTGTTTCAGGGTCTTGGCTGCCAGAGGCTTCATAAATCAGGTCAAACAACCGGTTCAGGTCAATGTATGCGTCAAATTCGGCATCTTCGCTCAGCATATAGGGCTTGCCAGCCTGAGCAAGCTTGAGTTCATATTCCTTCTGAACCTGATCTTCTGTTTTCAGAATGGGAAAATCAAACGGTGCCAAAATATCATATTCTGCCACCTGCCCAGCCGAATATGGATAATCGGGATACTTCTGCCTGTTGGCCAGGGTCAATTGATATAGCCCTGCCACGCAAAGAGCGGTGACTATTGCCACCAATACATGTTTCGATTTCATGGGTTTAGCTTTCCGCCATGGGTAATTTTGTCAAGCCACTTCATAACCATAGTTTTCTCTATATAATCAGAATCCATCCAAAGCTCACAACTATCACTTGTCCAAACTGTTATAAAGCTCACGCACGTCCCGGATGCGAATTGCCTTGCCCTTGTGGCGCAGCTTCGCGTGCGCGGAAACGAATATTTTTTCATAGCCCAGCCTGGCTGCTTCATTCACACGAGCCTCAAGCTGTGTCACGGGGCGCACCTCACCGTTCAAACCAACTTCACCGATAAAAACGGATTTATCTGGCAAAGGCTTGTCTTTCAGGCTGGAAATAATGGCGGCCAAAATTGCCAGATCCAAACCCGGATCGGTGGACCTAATCCCCCCCGCGAGATTTATAAACACATCGCTGGAACGCAGATACAGAGCCAAGTTTTTCTCCAGGATTGCCAGCAAAATCGCCAGTTTCTTTTGTTCCAAACCAACCACCACACGTTGCGGAGTTCCATAATTTGAAGAAGTGGCAAGCGCTTGCACTTCCACCAAAAACGATCTGGAACCCTCCATCAAACAGCCAATCGAACTTCCATTATGCTCACCGGTATCGGAAAGAAAAACATGATTTGGTTCTGAAACCTGCATCAAACCGGCATTCGTCATCTCAAAAATACCAATCTCGTTGGTGGAGCCAAACCTGTTTTTGACCGCACGCAGGACTTTATATTGTCCCCGCAATTCACCTTCAAAATACAGTACCGTGTCCACCATATGCTCAATGATTTTGGGACCTGCCACAAAGCCTTCCTTGGTCACGTGTCCAACCATAAACACAGGTATTTTCAACATTTTGGCACTGCGCAGAATTCGGTTGCTGGTTTCCCGCAATTGCGTGATACTGCCAGGCAGTGAATCCACGCTCGGCAAGCTTACCGATTGAATGGAATCCACAATCATAATATCCGGACTGCTTTCCTCCATCGCCGCGAGCATCGCCTCCGCGTCGTTCGTGCAAAGCAGCCAAACATTTTCACTTTGCACATTCAGTCTCACGCTGCGCAAATGAATTTGCTCATCGCTTTCCTCACCTGAAACATAAAGGACTTTTTTGCCCTTGCTGCCCATCCACTCCGAAAGTTGCATCATCAGGGTGGATTTCCCAATGCCAGGCTCGCCTCCAATCAAAACAAGCATTCCATTCACAATCCCGCCGCCAATCACCAGATCAAACTCCCTGATTCCTGTTGCCATGCGGGTTGTATCACTAAGTTTCAGGTCACGCAACCGTTCTGGTTTGGGAGCGCGGTGATCCGGCGTTCCACCTTTGCTCGGTTTTCCGGTCACGCGCGCGCTTTCTTTCATCGTGGACCAACTCCCGCAGGAGGGACATTTACCGCTCCACTTGCTGGATTCAAAACCACAATCGGTGCAAAAAAATGCTTTTGCCATGTTTTTTTCCTCTTAGTGTTGCAAATATTCGACAGCCCAAAATATGGCAAGAACTTTTTTCTATGCGGCTTTGAAGGATGTTCCCCGAAAAAATGATGGCGAAAAACCGTCGCGGGATGGAAAATTTTCCTTGCATAATCTAACAGAATCATTATTAATGTATTCAGAGGTAAAAGGATTTATGAGAACAAAGATAATTGTTTTTGGAACACCAACTTGCTCTTGGTGTAAAAAAGTCAAAACCTATCTTTCTGATAAAGGCTTTAAATATAAATATATAGATGTGTCAAAAGATGATCAAGCCCTGCGCGATATGCAGCGCAAAACCGGACAATTGGGCGTCCCCCAGCTTTGGATAAATAACAACGCAGTGGTGGGCTTCGACAAAAGCAAAATCAACCGCCTGCTGCAAATACAACAATAGAAGGAGAAAGTCATGAAAGTAAACGCCGATCATTTCCATGGTCTCATCACCAGGCTTCAGGTAGTTCTGAGCGAGATTGACTATGCCCAGAAGGCGTGTCTGCAGGCTGGCAAAATGGAATGCCAGTTACTCAACCACCTCTACGTGGTAAAAGAACCCATCAACATGAACGAGCTTGCAAAAGTTCTCAACGTTTCCCACAGCCGTATCACCAGGATTATGGACAATCTGGTCAGCAAAAAACTCGTGATGCGCAAACCCTCTGAAAAAGACCGCCGCTGCTGGTTTGCCATCATCACCGATAAAGGTAAAAAGCTGGCTGAAAACAGCCGCCAAACTGTTGTTGACCATCAAAAGAAGATCATTTCCCAGATCCCTGAAAATGAAATCGAAGCTGTTTATAAATCCCTGAAAAGCTATGTGGAAAAATATGAGAAAGTGCTGCAAAAAACAGTGGTGGGAATCTAACGAATGAGCTCAAAGACCACGCTTGAATGGACAGGCGGCATGTCCTTTGATGGTGTCGTAAACGGACATCACATCATTCTTGATACCGACTCCAAATGGGGCGGACAAGATAAAGGCCCCAGGCCAAAACCTCTGTTGTTGCTCGCTTTGAGTGGCTGTTCCGGAATGGACACAGTTTCTCTATTGGAAAAAATGCGCGTGCAGGATTATAAGTTTAGGGTGGACGTGGAAGCTGATTCAACTTCCGACCATCCAATAACTTACCACACTATTCGCATGGATTTTCGTTTTTGGGGAGAAAATATTCCGCAGGATAAAGTGGTCAAAGCGGTAACTATGTCAATTGAACGTTACTGCGGCGCCCACGCCATGTTGTCCCGTTCTGCAAACATTATTTCCAAAATTTACATCAACGATCAAGAGGTAACTACATGAAACCAACTCTGCTACTAATCTTGCTGTTGGCTTTTTCTGTGGTGGGATGCACCGCCAAGGAAGCCAAACCCGCAGATAATTCCGACAGCTCGCCAACCCTGAATATCGAAAAAAAAGATGAGATCGCTGAAAAGCCTCAAGCCGAAGAACCCGTTTATGAGCATGGTTCCTGGATCACGGATTACAAAGCCGCCCTCGAATATGCCAAAGAGTTAAAACGCCCCATCCTGGCAAACTTCACCGGTTCAGACTGGTGTGTCTGGTGCTACCGCATCCGCGATGAGATATTCACCCAAGACGCTTTCAAAGCCTATGCCCGTGAGAATCTGGTTCTGTTGACCCTGGATTTTCCCCGCGGCAAAAAGCTTCCCGCCGAGGAAGTGGCTCAAAACCAAAGGCTTATGAATCAGTTTGGGGTTCAAGGTTTCCCAACCATATTGCTGATTGATGCCAATGGGAAGGAAATCGCGCGCACTGGCTATCGTGATGGTGGTGCGGCAGCGTATGTGAAGCACCTGAAGGATCTTCTGGCAAAATAAGCTTCATCAACATTAGATAAAAAGTCGTGAGACGATCGCAGGATTAGCTCACGACTTTTGTTTTAATATTCTAAAAATCTCGTTTTTGTAAAACCGGCTCAGTCCCACCCAAATTCAATTCTGCCACCGGGTAATTCCAAATAAATGACATCCTGGCTCACAGCCTTGGCATCATAGAAAATCCAGCCTTCCTTGCTGCCGCCGGACAATATATTTCCAAAACCAAAATGACTGTCCGCCAATCGCAAATAGTGTTCTTG
>JAAYKA010000073.1 GCA_012522635.1 Candidatus Cloacimonadota bacterium | reverse complement strand
TCCTGAATCTTTTTCGGGTGTCCTATGGGAGGTGTTAAGCTGGATTATTGGTTGGAATCAAGCAGGAAGGATGTAAGTAACAAATATAACCGAAACAGGAGAGGACAGCTAATTCCATTCTATTTCCTGAGCTGTAAAACTCGGCCATATTAGGAAAACCAAAAACTTGAAAGCCGATCTGCGGTTGTAATGTCTGCGATATTGGTTCCGGTATTTAAAGTAAGCGGCTTTCAATTCAGGATTGCTGGCACCTCGAAAGGAAAGCAGGCTCAAGTGGGCCTTGATGTGCCTTTTTAGCGTCTCTGTGGCCAATTCGTTGAAATCAACATTCTTTTTGCTGGTGCTCTTGTGGTCAACGTATGATTTGTTCACTTTCCCCATTTGGGAAAGCCACAGTTCTGTTTGCTGCAGAAGCTCTGCATCGGTGAGGTCGTTGATTGTTTTGTCGCCCATTTTGTGATTGCAGTGGGGACATCTGCGAAACACCAAATCAACGTCTCGAGCGCAATTCATACACTTTTGCGTTGTGCTCATCACTTACCTCCTTTTTTCAGAAATGCATTTCACCAATTTCTCAGAAGGTCTTGATTTTTGTCAAGATAAATGTGGCGGAATTGTCTGGACAAACGTCGCGGACTGTTTGAAGTTTGAAAAAATGTAACGCTTTAGAACTGGAAGTAGATGAAAGGCTGCAGGTCCGCGGAACGGAATTGGTAGAGCACCCAAATCAAGACTGCCAGCATGGCGGCTTGAACTGGTATCGGACTGCGGCGCAGGAAGCCTTCAAATCCACTTCGTACCTTGGCGGGCAGCCAATGTAGCAGAAAACCAATCACGATTAACGCTGCCACCACCTGATATTGCTGGAGCCATTGCAGGGCCAGGTTTCCCCGGAAATCTGTGAAGATGGTGCGCAGCATGGTGATGGCGCCTTCAAAGCTGCGGCTGCGGAAAAAGACGCGGGTGAAGGTGATGAAATTGAAGGTGAAAATCACACCGAGAGCCTGAGACCAGAACGATGGTTTTGGAGCGTCAACGCCTTTGGGCGGTTTTTTTATGCCAAAGAGATTGCGGAAAAACCTTTCCAGGCTCAAGCCCAAGCCGTTCAACCCACCCCAGATTACAAAATTCCAGGATGCGCCATGCCACAGACCACCTAACAGCATGGTTATCATCAGGTTCACATAGGTGCGAAATTTCCCTTTGCGGCTGCCACCGAGAGGAAAATAGAGGTAATCCCGCAGCCAGGTGCTCAGTGAAATATGCCAACGGCGCCAGAAATCACCCAGCGAGGTGGCTTTGTAGGGAGAATTGAAGTTTGGCTGGAGATCAAAACCCATCATGGTTGCCAAGCCGATGGCGATGTCGGAATAGCCGCTGAAATCACAATAGACCTGCAATGAATAACCATACAGAGCCAGCAGATTTTCCACTCCGGAATAAAGCGCGGGATTATCGAAGATACGATCCACAAAGTTGATGCTGATATAATCCGCGATTATGCCTTTTTTGATTAGCCCGGCAAAGATGATGGTGAGCGCTTTTGCCATCCTTTCCCGATCCAGGCTCAGTTCTTTGTTTATCTGCGGAATGAACCAGGAAGCGCGTAGAATAGGGCCTGCCACGAGCTGGGGGAAAAATGAAACGAAGAAGAGGAAATCGGCAAAGTCATTGATTGGCTCGAGCTTTTTAAAATAGATATCCAGGGTGTAACTCATCGTTTGAAAAGTGAAAAACGAGATGCCCACCGGCAGGAAAATATCCAGCATGGGCAGGTTTCCGCCGATGAGGTGGTTCACGGTATCGATGAGGAAGTTTGTGTATTTGAAATAGCCCAGCGAACCCAGATTCCAAAACACGCTGAGCCACATCAATGCCTTGCGGTTGGAAGGTTTTTGGGTTCTGTGAATCCAAATGCCGATGAGATAGTTAATCCCTGCCGTGATGACCAACAGCACCAGGAAAACACCGCTGGTTTTATAGTAGAAATACAGCGAAGCCAGCATCAGATACCAGGTTCGCAGCTTTATCTTTTTCACCAAGAAGGGATAGAAAAACATTAAAACTATGAAGAAAACCAGGAAGAATCCGCTGTTGAAAATCAAAGGGTTGGCAGGATCATAAACAAGGCTGGAAAGCAGTTTTTGCAGGATCATTCTCCGCGCTCCGCGTAACTTTTGTATGCCCTCAGCAGAGCTTCATAGAGAAGCTGCCCCTGGAGGCGGTAGCCCTGGGCATTGAAATGTACCATATCTTTGCCCCCGATGCCCTTGTTTTTCCAAGTGGAAAACGAGCCGGGTCCACCCATCACCTGCTGCAAATCCCACCAGGCATGGCCATGCTCCGCTGCGTAGGCTTTGATTTCGTCTGCAACCTTTGCCACATCAGGGTTTGGGACGCCGTTTTTATATGAATCCGGCGGCAGGGTGAAAAGGATGAGAGTGTCGCCACTGTATTTATACATTTTTTCCATATATTTGTTCAGCGCGGTGCGAAAACGTTGGGCGCTGAAGGTTCCCTGGGCGTCGTTTGTGCCCATGGAAATCACGATGAGATCAGGCTTGAGGTCACGATAGCTGGCAAAAACTTCTTCGTTGTTGTACTGGTTTGTGAAGGAAGCGCCATTGATGCCTTTATAGAGAAATCTGAAGCCAGGTGTATCCGGGTTTTCGGATTGCTCTTCAAAAAAGCTGTCAAAAAGAGTTTCGGTGGCGCCGGCGAACCAGCCAGGTTTGATGTGTGAACCGCCAAATTGGTAAATGGTGACCTGCTCTCGCAAGCCTCCGCGCAATTCCATCATTTTATATAGAAATGGTGCCAAAAGCGTGTCCGCGCCTGGGATTTGGTTTTGTTCCCGGCGCAGAAATGACCATTGGGAAAAATTGCTTTCTATGGATTTAAGCGCCACATGGCCTCGGATGAATTCTTCCAGGAGATCCACCCCTTCCGGCAGATTTTCAAGGCAATCCTGCTCTTCAGACAATTCAGACGTATCCTGGGCCAAAATCGTGGCTGCCAGAGAAAGAAAGATGCCGATTAACAGGATATATTTCAGGGTTTTAATCACTTTTTCCCGTGGTGAGCACTTTGTGGAGCATTTCAGAAAGCTTTGCCGCTCCGGCGCGTGTGAAGTGGGTGTAATCCCGCGCCGCAAGCTGAGGCTTCGCGTTCACATAATTTGGCATGGAGTTATATCCACCCATGGCTTTGAACAGGTTCCAGAAAGCTGCTCCGGTTTCATGCGCCATCTCGCTTTGGGCTTTCACCAGGATGGGGATATCCGGAGCGGTTTGATAGCGTCCGCCCTGGTTTGTGCTGCGGTCTTGAACCCCAATCAGCAGGATGGGCACACCCGGCATGGCGTTCTGGATGTGGCGCACGGTTTCAATCATGCCGTTTTTGTAGCGACTGTAATCACGGGTTTTGGGACTGGAGACGTTTCCACCATATTGCAAAACCACGAGGTCATAATCAAGATATTTCTGGAAAGAAGCGAGGGTGGAAGCCGGGATGGCATTAAAATACATTCCAGAGTAACCACGCACGGAGAGGTTATCCACGTAAAAACCGCTGCGGTCATCAAACGAAACTCCGTAAACATGGATGGGGTCGGTGGGGCTGAAAGTCAGGCGTATCTTGGAAACAGGGGTAGATGGGCTGAGATCCAGCATCTGTACGCCTTCACCCGGAGTGAGGGAATGAATCACGCCGTCACCACCATCCAAAGAAACTGTCACCTTGGAATTCGCAGAGGCGTGGGAATAGAAAAGCCGAATGCGGCGAAACTCGTTGGCGCCGCCCACAGCTTTGGATCCGGAATATTCCACCCAGGAAGGCCCGCTCGCGCTGTAACGTTTGGATTCTTTGCGGGAACTTCCACCCACAGCGGCGGAAATCACGTTGCCCAGGGAATCCAAAACCTCAGGCTGGGCTTTGGTTTCAATCACGGATTCTTCATAATACCAGGTGCGGGGGATGAAGGTATAGCCAATCATACCGAGAGGGAATTTGTCAGCTCCACGCTTCATGAAGGAAACTGTTTCCCAGTTTTTGGAAAAAGAATGGCGAATGGTTTGGCGGAATCCACTCACGATGGATGTGATGGGAACAAGGCCCACGCCGTGACCACCATATTCTTCCTGGAACTGAGCTCGCAGCCTTTCCGTGAGCAAATCTCCCTCAATGATGGAATCACCATAAAAAGCGATGCGCAAGCTTTGACCGCTGCCTTTTTGATAGTCGTGAAGTTTGCGCAAAAAGGGCTCCAGAGCCTGAAGCTCATCGTCGATTTGCAGCTCTCGCGCTGCCACAACCACAGAATCCTCTTCAGCAGCTTGGTCCGAGCCTTTCAGGCTGCCCAGCAAATCCAGTTTTTTGATGGAAAAAATGGAATTCTCATTGGCAGGAATCAGCGGCGCAATCAATAAAATCAGCGCCAAAGCTCCCGCGCTAACCAAAAACGGACGCCAAAAGACCCGTCTTCCTGCCTTGGGGCTGGATTCGGAAGTCGATTGCGCTTCGGAGTTTCTATCTTGTTTTTCTTTTGAATCTTTGTTTGTCATTTGTGGAGTCATTTTTAGGACTGGGGTTTTTTGACAAGGAAAATCCATCAAAACAGTTGACAGATTGCGCCACACGGAATCTTTGGTATCTGCCAGGCGCAGTACAACGGACGCTTGTGAACCATGTCAGATCAGGAATGAAGCAGCATTAAGCAACGTTGTCCGTGTGTCGCTGTTAGCCTGGCATTTTTTCTGATGGCTTGACTGGCTTTTAGTTTGCATCATGATAGTCACAATCAATAACTTTCAGGGGAAAGTGGATGAAAAAATCCTTTATTTTGGCAATGCTATGTTTTGTGGTTTCACTGTTGAGCGCTTTTCCCGCCCGTATAGATAGCTGGAACATCGATCAAGACCTCAAAATCTTGAACCAGCTTAAAATCAGTGTGGACAACGTGAGCCGCTCCAATGGCTCTATCATCGTATATCTGCGTGATGAAATGGAATTTACCAGACTTTTGGACCATGGTTTCCGGATTGAAAAACTGCCCGATCTTGCCCGCCAAAACGCGCTGGAACTGCATCAGGATAGGTCATTGTACCCTTCCAGGGATGCATATTACACCATCACCCAATACCAACAGTTCATGCAGGACACCGCTGATCAATATTCCAACATCTGTCAGCTTCATCAGATCGGCACATCGGTGCAGGGAAGACCACTGTATTTTCTGAAAATCACTGATAATCCGCAACTTGACGAAGCGGAACCTGAATTTCTGTATATCTCTTCCATTCATGGTGACGAGCCGGTTGGCTACGATATGTGCATCCGTCTGATAAAATTGCTCACTGAGGATTATGGCAACGACCCACGCATCACAAACTTGGTGGACAACACCGAGATTTGGATTTGCCCGATGTTTAATCCGGATGGATATGTTTTGGGACAGCGTTACAACGCCCAGGGTATTGATCTTAACCGCAATTTTCCCATGCCTTTCGGGATAAACCAACACCCGGATGGCTATGCCTGGGCGCCGGAAAACATCGCCATGATGGATTTTTTGCAAGGCAGGAATTTCGTTCTTTCGGCAAATTTCCACGGCGGAGCGCTGGTGGCGAACTATCCTTGGGATTACAGCCATAGCCTGACTCCGGACAACGATTTGCTCATCCAAGCCGCGCTGACTTATGCAAGCAACAATTCCGCCATGTATAACAACAGCGAATTTTCTCAGGGAATCACCAATGGTGCAGACTGGTATGTGATTACAGGCTCGTTGCAGGATTGGACTTACGGCTACACCGATGGCATGGACATCACCATGGAAATTGGAAATAATAAATGGCCATCGGCATCTCAACTGCCCACTTTTTGGAATCAAAACCGTGAATCCATGCTTTCATATATGGAATTTGTGCATCGCGGCCTGCATGGAACTGTGCATTCTGAGGAAGGGGCCCCTCTCGCAGCAGAGATCAGCATTTTGGACAACTACAAACTGGTGCACACCGATTCCAACGCGGGAGATTATCACAGAATGCTTTTGCCCGGAAGTTATGAAGTGACAGCTTCCGCGCCGGGATATCTGCCTCGGACAGAAACCCTGACGATTCCTGCCTCAGGCTCATTGGAACACGATTTTGTGCTTTCGCAAGCCCAGGTCACCAATCTTTTTGCCCAGGTGCGGGACTCTGAAGGCAATCCAATTCCCGGTCTGAATATCAACCTGAACACCCAGCCGCCCACAAACGCGACCCTGGACGCGCAGGGATGCTTTGAAATCCACGATATCTTTGAGGGACAATATGAACTCAGCGTAAAAGCCGGAACTGAAACGCTGTTTTCAAAGGATTTCCTCCTTGTGCAAAATGACAATCGCCTCGTTTTTATTTATCTTGAACCTGAGGTGGCTTTCCAGGATGCTTGTGAAGACATCACAAACTGGGTCGCCTCCGGACCTTGGGGCGCGGTAACATATCAGGGTTTGCCAGCCATAACAGATTCTCCCTCAGGGAATTATGGTAATAATGTTACCAGAACACTTCATACAGCTAATCCTATCTCACTGCAAAATATGGCAGAACCGACTCTTTCATTCAATGCTGCCTGGGATTTGGAAGAGGGCTACGACTTCGTACACGTTCAGGCGTCCACCAGTACATCCAACTGGCTTACCCTGCATAGTTTTACGGGCACAAATTTGCAATGGCAGCCTTTCAGTTTCACTCTGGAACAATTTGCGGGGGAAAGCATTTATCTCCGCTTTGTGCTGCAGTCGGATTGGTATGTGAATGCTGATGGCATCTATCTGAACGAGATCACGGTTTCGGGTATTGACTCGGATTTGATTGTGCATGGAGACGTTGATGGAAACAGGATAGTCAATTCCCAAGACGCGAACATTATCCTCCAGCATTGTGTTGATTTTGATCCCATCCCCGAAATTGATCCAATTCCTTGGTCCCCTCAGCGTTTTGCTGCGGCTGATGTGGATTTAAACGACAGCCTCGATTCCATGGACGCTTTTTTGGTTCATAAGTATCTGCGCGATCCGCTTTTCCGATTCCCGGCTCAGGGTGGGGAAGAGCTGCAGCTTCCTGAAGTTACTCTCACAGTTGAACATGAGACTCAGGGAGATTATGAAGTGACCGTAATCAAAGGTATTCCAGAAGAATCAATTTACTGCATCGATTGGCAACTTCTTCCCACTCTTTCTTTCCCTTTTCTTGAAATCTCGGTAAACGGATTGGAAGATGATTTTATGGTTTATAACTCCTATGCACAGAAGTTTGCCTGGGCTGGCAGCGCTGAGGCAAAAGGCCCCGTTTTCAACATCGTTTATCTGGCTCCTCCTCAGGAAATCGAACTGCATTACACCGTAAATGGGCATCCCGGAATGCTGAACCTGCCCTCTGGCAGCGCGATTCAGGAAGAAGTGGAACCCGTTGCGGTTTTTGAACTTATGCAAAACCATCCCAACCCTTTTAACCCCGATACCCGCATCAGTTTTTCTCTTCCCGCCGAGCAAAACGCGTGTCTGATGATTTATAACAGCAGGGGGCAAAAGGTTAAAACTCTGGCAGATGGTGTTTTCCCACGCGGACAAACCACACTTGTATGGGACGGACGGGATGATTTGGGCAAGCCTCTCTCCAGCGGCATCTATTTTTATACTCTCCAAAGCGGCGCTGAGAGCCAGAAACGCAAAATGATTTTGTTGAAATAAGGTGGAAAGACATGCGTGCAAAGCTTTTAATAGTTTTATTAATTCTCCTCTCGCTTGGCCTGGCGGGTTGCCAAAAAAAGGATATGGAACCGGTGGAGACCATTATCGAAGGCACTGATTTCCGGCTTGACGCCTTCCTCTCAATCACATCCGAATCCGATGCCCCCAAAGCCAGTTATGAAGTGGAAATAGCAACCACATCCAAGGCCGCCATCCAGGGTTTGATGTATCGCGAAAGCATGGCTGAAAATCAGGGAATGCTGTTTGACCCGGAGGGTGCTTCGGACACAGCGTTTTGGATGAAAAACACCTATATCCCCCTCGATATAATTTTCATTGACATAAACAAGCGCATCTCTTATATTGTTGAAAACACGGTTCCTTTTAGCGAGGAATTGATTGAAGCGCCTGCCATATATAGATATGTACTTGAGCTGAATGCAGGCCAAACCAAGAAAAAAGAATTAACGATCGGAGATAAGATCAAATGGATAGAAAACACATCAGAATAATTCTGTTAATTGCCAGCTTTGTCATGCTGGTTTTGATAACTTCCTGCGACAGAGGAGATAAAGTCTCCTCAGACGAGCCGGAAGCGGGAACCATGATTGAAATGGGAGAGCAATCCCAAGCTCAAGACACAGATCTGGAAACAGATGCAAAAGATGGGCAAGCCAGCGAACAAAAGAAAGGTGACGAAAAGGAAGCCCCCAAAGAAAGCAAAACGCCTTTGAAGTCTTTCCAATATAGTTGGACCGGCTCTGATAATATGCCGGATATTGTGATTATCGTGGATGATTTTGGCAACAGCACCACTTTGCTGGAAGATTTTGGAAAGCTTCCCCAGGAAGTTGTTTTTGCCGTGCTTCCCGATCTTGGCGCCACCAAGAGGTCTGGTGAAGTGGGTGCGCAATATGGTCACGAAGTGATAATTCATTTCCCCATGTATGCCGGACCCAAAAACAACGTTGGCACAAGATATGTTAAAATGGATTCCAGCAGTGAAGAAATCGCGGGGTTAATCCGAGATTTCAAAAGCCAGCTTCCAATGGCTATCGGGGCAAACAACCACATGGGCAGCACCGCCACTGCAGACCGTAATGTGATGGAAAAAGTTTTGAAAGAGCTCCACGCGCAGGGCTTGTTTTTTGTGGACAGCATGACCATCGGTAGTGCCGTTACTCCTGCTTTGGCCCGCACACTGGGTTATCCAGCTCTGAAGAGAGATATGTTTTTGGATGTGGATGACAAACATAAACCCAACTCCGAAGCTTCAATCAACGCAAAAATCGAATATCTGGGAAGATACAAAGGCCGCAAAGAGCCTGTGATTATCATCACCCACTGCCACAATCGCGAAAAACTAAACGCTTTGCAGGAATTCATAACTAAGATTAAGGCTCAGGGCTTGAAACTCACCACACTCAGCGCGGCAAAAAGACTGGCCAGTTAAGACTTTCATCCTCCATTTTGGGAAGGAAAACTATTGTCCAGCCGCAGGGAAATCGCTGAACATATCGCCGCAAAGCTACACGCGGCGGGAGATATCACCTTACGCAAAATGTTCGGCGAATATGGTATCTGGCTGGATGGGAAGCTGATTGTTGTCATTGCGGACGATCGCCTTTTCTTCAAAATTACCGAGGCTGGCCGCCATTTCATTGGTCAGCCTGAAGAAGACCAACCCTACCCCGGTTCCAAACCTTGGTTTTTGATTCCGGAGGAAATGTGGGAAGAATCTGCTTGGTTGGTGGAATTGGCGCGCATCACGGCGCTGGAACTACCCGCCCCAAAACCCAAAAAACCGCGTAATAAATGAGCGAGATTTTCCGCTGTCCCTGGACTGGAAATGACGAACTGATGATTCGTTATCATGACCAGGAATGGGGCGTCCCTGTTTTTGATGACCGCAAACTTTTTGAATTTCTGGTCTTGGACGGCTTCCAAGCTGGTTTGAGCTGGGCATGTGTTTTACATAAACGCGAAAATTTCCGCCAAGCTTTGGATGATTTTGACGCTGAAAAGATTGCGAAATACGACAGCAAAAAGATAGAATCCCTATTGCAGGATCCAGGTCTCATCCGCAATCGCCTGAAAATGAACGCCGCGGTGACAAACGCGGTGGCTTTCCTGAAAATACAGGAAGAATTCGGCTCTTTTTCTGACTATATCTGGCAATTCACGGGAGGGAAAACCATCATGAATAACTGGAACAGCGCGGATGAGGTGCCAACTCACAGCCCGGAATCCGACCTCATGAGCAAAAATCTCCGCGCGCGCGGTTTCAAGTTCGTGGGCACCGTGATTTGTTATGCCTTCATGCAGGCTGCCGGGATGGTGAATGACCACCTGACCGGGTGCTTCCGTCACTCCGCTCTTGAGTCTGGCTCCAGAGTAACACGTTCATGACTCGTGATCAACCCGATAAAGAATCGGGTTGTTCAGGAGATGATGCCAAGTTACACTGCTTCTGGAATAAAGAGCGAAACAAGCTTTGAGGATTGTGCTCTAAACATTTAGGAAAGGTTCAAGCCTGTGTTGACCAAAAATTGTAGCTTCAACCTGCATTTTTGTCTTGACAGAAAAAGGGACGTTTAAAATTGTGTTTAAACTTAAACATTGAATGAACAGCGCTGGGGGCGTAGTTCAGTTTGGTTAGAACGCTTGCCTGTCACGCAAGAGGCCGCGAGTTCGAGTCTCGTCGCTCCCGCCATATACTCGGATGCCGGAAACGGCATCTTTTTTTTTGAGGGCCACGACCCTCGGGGGACGGGGTCCTTTTCAGGAAGGAAACATGAACGATTTTGACATTCGCGAATGCATGCACTATCAAAAACTTGAAGGGATGGGGGTTCGATGTGTTTTGTGTCCACACCTTTGCCTGTTGAAGGTGGGGGAGATTGGTCTTTGCCGCGGACGCCAAAATCAAGATGGAAAGCTGATTGCCGTTAATTATGGAAAAAGTATTGGCTTGGCTGTCGATCCCATCGAAAAGAAACCACTTTATCACTTCCGACCCGGAACGTCCATACTTTCCTTGGGACCCAATTCCTGCAATCTGAACTGTTTTTATTGTCAGAACTATAACAGCAGCCAGCAAGAAAGTCCAACCATGGATATCAGCCCGCGCCAACTGCGGGATTTGATTCGGGAACGGGGTCTGACACCGCAAGTGGCGTTCACATATACTGAACCTCTCACCTGGTTTGAATATATTTACGATTTTGCCCAAATCGCGCCTGAGGTGGACATCGTTTTGGTGAGCAATGGATTTATCAATCCTGAGCCGCTGGAGCAGCTTTTGCCATTTGTGAAAGCCATGAATATCGATCTCAAATTCATGCGCGATCAATTTTACAAAGAACACTGTGGAGCCTCTCTGGATGTGACTTTGCGAACCATCAAAAAAGCCCATACGCGAGGGGTGCATCTGGAACTCACCAACCTTCTCATTCCGGGTTTGAACGATTCTGAGGAAGATATTTTGGATTTGGTGAAGTTTGTTGGTGATCTGGACAGACGAATTCCATTGCATTTTTCCGCCTACCATCCGGCTTATAAATCCCAAATCCCCGCAACGCCGATTACAACAGTTTTGAAAGCCTGCAGAATGGCAAGCGATTTCCTGGATTATGTCTATGCGGGAAACATTGGTGTCAATGATTTTAGCGCCACAAAATGTCCCGGCTGTGGTAAGGAAATTATCACTACAAGCCGCAGAGCTGTGGGTTTGGATGGCGCATTTTGCAAAAACTGCGGTCATAAAATCAATGGTGTATTCTGATGTATCGAAAACTGCGTGAACACCTGAGTTTGGCGGATTTTATCCTTATCCTGACAGTTTTGCTCGCCATAGGGATTAGCTGGGCTACGGTCAGCAAAAAAGAAGAGCGGCTCTACGTTTACATCCAAAAAGATGAGCTGGCGGTGGGTGTGTTTCCTCTGGATAAAGACCGCGTGATTCGCATCGACGAACACAATACGGTTGAAATCAAGGATGGAAAAGTGGGCATGACGGAAGCTGACTGTCCCGACAAACGCTGTGTTAAACAAGGTTTTGGAGATAAACTGCCCATCGTTTGCCTGCCCAACCGTGTGGTGGTGGAAATCCGTCCTCTGCAGGCGCCACGCAGGCTGATAGTCCAGTGAGGCAGATTTAATGTTGAACTTTGCGATATATGTTTCCGACCATGGTTTTGGCCATGCGACCCGGATGGCGGCTTTGGCTGAGGAACTCATCCGCTTCGGGATTTTTGTGCATATCCGCAGCGCCAGACCGGATTATATCTTCGCGGGATTGGATTCCAAATACTATCAAAAATGGGATGTGGTCTGCGATTTTGGCGTGAAACATGGGGAAAATTTGGCTCCGGATTTGAAGGCTACGGAGGAAGCTTTGCTCGAGCTGATGGGGCAGAGGTCCAGTATTTTGGAGCGTGAAGTTGATTTTTTGCG
>JAAYKA010000072.1 GCA_012522635.1 Candidatus Cloacimonadota bacterium | reverse complement strand
ATGGTGGTCATAGCAGCGGGGTCACACCTGTTCCCATCCCGAACACAGAAGTTAAGCCTGCTCGCGCCGATGGTACTGCATGGGCAACTGTGTGGGAGAGTAGGTCGCCGCCATCGCTGACGCCTTTTTTGTGTTCACTTTTGAAAAACAATCTTGACGGGAAATCCCACCGCGTATCAAATGGTCTGGGAGATAAAAATGGGAACCAAAACATTAAAATACTTCTTTGCCGCCGCCACAATCATCCTTTCTGGATGTGCCTTATTGCAGAAACCGATCCCGCCCAAAAACTGGGTTTATCGTGAAAACATGGTGTTCGTTGCAGGTGGAACTTTTTTGATGGGATCCGATGCAGGCTATGAAGATGAGCTGCCTTTTCATGAAGTTACTCTCTCTCCTTTTTGGATTGGAAAATATCAGGTCACCCAAAATGAATGGGCGGAAGTTATGGGAGTCAACCTTTCCAAATTCAAAGGTGGAAACAGGCCAGCGGAACAGATGACCTGGCTTGAAGCTGTGGAATATTGCAACCGGCGCAGTATTCGGGAAAGCTTGAAACCATGTTACACAATTATCCGTGACAGTGTGCATTGTGACTGGAGCGCAAATGGTTACAGGCTGCCAACCGAGGCCGAATGGGAATATGCCGCACGTGGGGGAGAGCTGAGCGTCGGCTTCACCTATTCCGGTTCCGACGACCTGGGCAGCGTTGCCTGGTACAACGAAAACTCCAAAGATAAAACCCATGAAGTGGGCAAAAAACCCCCCAACGAGCTGGGCATCTTCGATATGAGTGGAAACGTTTTTGAATGGTGTTGGGATTGGTATGATAAAGATTACTATGAGAACAGCCCAGGCTTGGACCCCAGGGGACCTGAAATTGGAACACATCGAATGCTCCGAGGTGGCTCCTGGGATTTTTATTACAATTGCTGCCGGGTTTCTTTCAGAAATTTCTGCTTCACACCCTATAATTGGAATAACTATGTGGGTTTTCGAGTTGTGAGAGCCGGGCTTTAGCCAGAAAAGCTTTGCTTTCCCTGCCACGGATTTTAAATTATTTATATAAGACAATATTTGGGAGCCACAATGCAAGATAAACTAAACAGGATTTTCGCGGAAATCAGGTCCAAAAGCCAATGCGCTCTTGGACCGCGAGCTTTTCGAGACGAAAACGCCTGGCGCGTGAAAGAAGAAACGCCGGACGATATGCGCACAAAATTCGCCGTGGATCGTGACCGCATTTTATACAGTGGCGCCTACAGGCGTTATCATGGTAAAACGCAGGTTTTTTCTTTCACCAATCTCATCGATGAGGAGATGACCAACCGCAATCTCCACATCGCCTACGTGTCTCAGATTTCACGCACCATTGGCAAATATCTGGGGCTGAACACTGAACTCATCGAAGCCATCGCTTTGGGACACGATTTGGGGCATCCCCCATTTGGTCACGACGGAGAAATGGCGCTTTCTAAATCCTGCGAAGAACATGGAATTGGCCAATTTCACCACAACTTGGAATCTCTGCACATCGTGGATCACATTTCTCGCAAAGGGCAGGGCTTAAACCTCACCTTCCAGGTTCGCGATGGCATAATTTCCCACGATGGCGAAGTTCACAACACCGTCCTGAAGCCGGAGCCGGATAAAACTGAAGAGCGCATCCAGGAATATATCCGCAATAAAAAAGCCGGAGTCCATGTGAACTGGATGCCTGCCACGCTGGAAGGCTGTGTGGTTCGCATCACGGACACCATTGCCTACATCGGGCAGGACATCGAGGACGCCATCCGCTTCAACATGCTGAAACGAGAAGACTTACCCAAAGACGTGACCGACAAACTGGGCAACACCAACAGCCATATTATCGAAACTCTGATTAAAAGCGTGATTGTGAACAGCCACGAACAGGATTGGATTGCCTTTGACGAAGAGACTTCACACTATATGCTGAAACTGAAAGACTTTAACTACGAACACATTTACACGGATGAAAACGTGAAGAAATCCAATCGTATCATCAACCACACCATGGGTTTGCTGTTTGATAAATATATGGAAGACATCAGAAAGGAACGCCGGAATTCCAAAATCTTCAAACATTTTCTGGATTTCAAGATTCCCGAATATCTGGAAGGGTTTTCACCCGCCGAACAAGTGCGGGATTTCATTGCCACCATGACAGACCGCTATTATAACGAGGAAATCAAGGATTATTTGGTTCCCTGGAAGTGGTGAGCTGCTTGGCTCTTGACTCCGACCCCGGAGTAACTTGCTCATGCCTCGTGACCTTCCCGTAAAAGAATCGGGTTGATGATGGGAGACTCTGGGGTTACTCCTGAGCCAGAGTCAAGAGTGAAGCAGGTGGGGGCTGTGGTTAGCGGGATGGATCCTCGTATTCATCAATTTTTTTATAATGCCAACCCAGTAGGAGCCGGTCCAGAAGCGCCACGATGCCAAAAAGGAATAAACTGAGCAGAATAATGATTAAAATCGCGGCGAAGACCTGCTCGGTGCGGAAAGATTTGGTGGAGCGGGTGAGATAGATTCCCAGCCCAGCCTCGCCACCCAGCCATTCTCCAATCACAGCTCCCATCACGCTGTAAGTGGCTGCCAATCTTAATCCTGTGAAAAACGCCGGCAGGGAGGCGGGTATCTTCAAATGACGATAAATCATCCATTTTCCCGCGCCCATGGAACGCAGAAGCCGGATTTGTTCTTGGGAAACCTGTTTGAGCCCTTCAAAAAGTCCCAACGCGATGGG
Source organism: Candidatus Cloacimonadota bacterium (assembly GCA_012522635.1). NCBI lineage: Bacteria > Pseudomonadati > Candidatus Cloacimonadota > Candidatus Cloacimonadota bacterium. The sequence goes on along the minus strand of JAAYKA010000072.1, from coordinate 11,072 downwards.
GAAGAAGCACATCAAAACAACGACAAATATCTTCGCGGAAATGCCATAACCAAACCACAAGACGACTAATGGCGCCACAGAAATGACGGGAACAGTCTGCGAGACAACCAGATAGGGATAAAGGATTTGCCGGATTACACGCGAGCCGTGCATGCCCAAAGCGGTTATTACCCCCAGCAGGGTGGCTAAAAGCAGGCCAGCAACACTGGCTATCAGGGTGGGACGAAGATGAGTCCAAAGCAGGGCTGGCTGTTGCCAAAAGACGCGTAAAACCGCCACCGGAGAGGGCAAAACCCAAAAGGCAATCGTGGCTTTGGAACTGATAAATTGCCAAAGCCCCAGAATCAGAACCAGAAAAAGCAGGGGCAGCCAAATGCGGGAAGCGTTTTTATTCATTGGCGGCCAATGAGACGAAGTTCGGGCTCCAACTTGACCCCAAAGCGCTCCAGAACAGTATTTTGCACGTGAGAAATGAGCGCTTGGACATCCACAGCCGTGGCTCCACCGAGATTGACAATGAAACCACAATGTTTTTGGGAAATGGCAGCTCCGCCAATCTGAAAACCACGGAGTTCACAATCATCAATCAATTTTCCCGCAAAATGTCCCGAAGGGCGTTTAAAAGCCGAACCGCCGCTGGGTAAATCCATGGGCTGTTTGGAGTTGCGTTCAAAGTCAAGCTCCTGCATGCGCGCAATAATGGCTTTGGGATCCTCCTCGCGAAGCTGAAACAAGCTGCTGAGGTGGATGAAACCGCTATTTTGAAACACGCTGCTGCGATAGCCAAAGAGGTGGTCCTCCGCTTTGAGATGCTTCACGGAGGCAAAGTTTTTCAGTCCTTCCTGGGTGGGCTCCAGATATTTGCTGAAATGAAGAACATCCTTGATTTCACCACCGTAGGCGCCAGCGTTCATAAACACAGCGCCACCAACGCTTCCGGGAATACCGGAGGCAAATTCCAGCCCGGACAAACCGTTTTCCTGGGCAAAAACACAGAGGTCTTTCAAACTGGCTCCACATTGCGCGCTGATGCAGTGTTCATCCCGCTCGATGCGGTTCAGCCTGCCGGTGTGGACAACCATCCCTTCCATGCCCTTATCGCTTATCAAAACATTGGATCCCTTGCCCAAGATAAAGTAATTTATACGATTATGCAGGGCAAAAGAAATCATCTCAATAAGATGCGTTACGTTTTCAGGTTCGCAAAAGACTTCAGCGGGGCCGCCAATCTGGAAGCTGCAATGCCCCGAAAGGGGTTCTTCAAAACGAATGGCGCCGTTGGCAACCAAATCCGGAAAGTGTGATTGAATCAGTGTTTTCAGGGTGGTCTCCTTGATTTTAGGAAATGTTGAAAAAGCGGCTTACCTCGCTGAGCAATTCCAGTTCGCTTCTGAGTTCCTGGGCTTTGGCGGGCAAAACCTGTTTAAAATAGGTTCCGTAATTTTTGTTTGAAACACGGGAATCCATGATGAGCACGATGCCGCGGTCACTTTTTCCCCGGATGAGCCTTCCAAAACCCTGTCTCAGCCTGAGCAGCGCGTTGGGCAGCATATAATGCTGGAAAGAATCCTTTTTTTCGCGCTCAAGCTTGTCAATCAGAGCCTCAACCACAGGTTCGGATGGAACTTGGAAGGGAAGTTTGAACAGAATGAGCAGAGAAAGGGATTCGCCCTGAATGTCCACACCCTCCCAAAACGAGCTTGTGCCCAGCAGGACAGCGTTTTTGTGGCGTTTGAATTCCTGGAGCATGGAGCTGCGGCTCGCCGCGATGCCTTGAGCGAAAAAAGGTCTTTGGCGTCGGTAAAGTTCTTCGCCGAGATGTTCGTAAACGCTGTTCAGATCACGATAGCTGGTGAAGAGGATCATCGTGCCCACATCCGTGCTGGTCAGGATTTGTTGCAGGCTGCCCAGGGCTTGATTCATGAAAAAACGGTCTTTGGGTTCGGGCAAAAAACTGGCAATCATCAGCCGTGTTTGGGCATCATAATCGAAAGGTGAATCCACAATGTGGGCTTCCAGCTTTTCGGGAGAAACCAGGCTGAGCCCGCTTTGACCGAAGAAATATCTGAAGGAACCACGCAAAGCCAGGGTGGCGGAAGTGAACACAATGCTGGGGACAGTGCTGTAAAGCATTGTGTGGAGCTGACTTGAAACATCCACCGGCGCGTAACACAGCGCTGAGGTGGGCGTTTTGCCTTCACCGCGACGGATATTTTCAATCCAGAGGGCGTTGTTGTCCAAATCCGGATTTGCCAGCCTCAACAGCGCGCCCTCGGTTTCGGAAAAACGGTTGATGAAAGACGCCAAAGCCTCTGCCAGGCTGTCATAGCTGGGAACCTGTTTGCTGTTCAGACTGTTGAAAACATTGCCCAAAGCCGTGATTTGCTTCATGAGGTTTTTCCAATCCGAGGTGAGAGAGGTAAGCAGCTTGTATAATTTGGGAAATTCACCGGTATCACGAATCCTGAGCTTGCCATAATTTGCCTTTTCGTCACAGCGATCCTGCGCCTCTTTGTAAAGCTCCAAAATTGTGGCGCGGATTTGTTCGGTCAATTCCGCCAAATCGTTGCACAACAGGCTGATATACTCTTTTGGCGCCACGCCGACCACGCTTTTTGCCATCATCTGCTCCAGTTGGTGGATAAAACCACTGCGTCGGCGTCTCTGGGTTTGGCAAAATTGGTTCAATTGGCCTGCCACATCGGGATAGGATAGCTCCAAACCCAGGTTTTTGGCAGCGGTTGCCATCAGGTTATGTGCTTCATCCACAACCAGATAGCTGTATTCTCCCAGGGTGCTGTTTTCCATCTGCATATCCGCCAGAAGCTGGGAATGGTTCGTGACCACCAGGGTGGAGGTTTCGATGTGTTTGCGCAGAGTCATGACATAGCATTTTGAGGCGTGGGGACATTTTCTGCCCGCGCATAAATATCTGTCTGAACACACTTTACGCCAAACAGAACCGAAGCGTTTGCGATCGAAGGAAGAGTTTTCGCTCACGTCTCCAGACTTGGTGAGCATTTTCCAGATGAAAAGATAGAGCAAACCCATGGCGTCCCAAACGCTGAGGCCCTTGGTTTGTTCCATCAAAAATTCCTCCCAACGCCTTTCGCAGACATAGTTTTCGCGGCCTTTCACCAGTGCGGCTTTGAAAGGCAGAGGCAGCATGGATTTTAGCTGGGGGAGGTCTTTGTGAAAAAGCTGTTCCTGCAGGTTTTTTGTGTTGGTTGAAACCACCACCTTGGTGGATTTTTTATTGGCAAAATCAAGCGAGGGAACCAGATAGGCAAAGCTTTTACCCACACCGGTTCCGGCTTCCACCGCCAGATGTTTTTCGTCTTGGAAACAGGAATTGATGAGCTCCGCCATTTCAAGCTGTCCGGAGCGGAATTCGAAATTTGGAAACCGCGTGGAAAGCAGTCCATCTTCCCCAAAAACCTTTTCAATATCCAGCCTTGCTTCCAAGACTTTGTTTTCCACCACGTTGGGTTTCAACACATCCGGAGGGCGGGGAGGCCTTGCGGACAGTGCGGTTCGCCGTTGATGTTCCACAATCATGCGCAGGAAGTGATAGAGCGAATTTTCCATCTGGGCCTGGGTTGCCAAATCCAAAAGCCGGGCGTTGGTGAGCAGTGGATAATGGTCAATAATGTGTTCGCTCATTTTCACCAAAAGCAGTCCGGAAGCCTCAGCGTCCGCCTGGGCGCGATGCGCGTTTTGCAGGTCGATGCCAAAATTTTGGGCTTGGGTGCCAAGTTTGTGGTCGCTGGAATAGGGAAACCACACCCGGGATATTTCCACCGTATCCCACGCCGGGGCATCAATTTGCGGACCTCCGGTAAGGTCGGAATGGTGGTTGATGAAACCAAAATCAAAACCGACGTTATGTCCCACAAGCTGGTCTGTGCCGATAAAATCGAAGAAATTCCGGATGGCTTCACTGACTCTGGGAGCGTTTTTCAGGTCTTCCGGGTTGATATGGGTGAGAAATTGGATGAATTTTGGGATGTCTCGTTTGGGTCTCACGAGGGTGGAAAAGCGTTCAACCGGTTCACCAGCGCGAAAACGAACGGCTGCCAGTTCGATAATTTCATCTTTTTTGGGATTCAGGCCCGTGGTTTCGGCGTCGATGGCGGTGAAATTCAGTTTTTCACGCAAGGAGGGTGGGTCGTGTTTTTCCAAGTGGGTCAATCCTTTAGTTGTCGTCTTTGTCCAGGTTGAAGCGCTTCAGTTTTTGGATTAAACCCTGGCGCGAAATTCCCAGATCCTTCGCCGCCTGAGTTTGGTTCCAATCCGTTGCTTCCATTGCCGCCAGAATCATGTCCCTCTCCAGCTCTTCCAAAGCTTCCTTCAGGGTTTTACGCCCTGTGAGCATGCTGATGGTTTTTTGATTTTCGATGTAGCGGCGAACTTCGTCCGAAAAATCGCTGGCGCGGATGATGGAGCCCGGTTCCACCAAGGTCACGGCGCGTTCGATCTCGTTTTCGAGCTGACGCACGTTTCCAGGCCATTCGTAGCCTTCCAAAACCTTCATGGCGTCATCACTGAAACCTTGCAACTCTTTTTCCATGCGGGTGTTGTATTTATCCAAAAAGTGGATGGCGAGCAGAGGCACATCTCCGGTGCGTTCTTTCAAAGAGGGAACCCGGATGCGGATGACGTTCAGCCTGTAATATAGATCCAGTCTGAAATCCCCAGATTTCACCTTTTCTTCCAGGGAAACGTTTGTGGCGCAAACCACGCGGACATTCACCTTTTCCGTTTTGGTGGAGCCCACCCGCTTCACTTCGCCTTCCTGCAAAAAGCGCAACAGCTTTGCCTGGGTGCTTTGACTGATATCGGCAATCTCATCCAGGAAGAAGGTGCCGCTGTCGGCGATTTCGAACAGACCTTTTTTGTCGTAGGCGGCGCCGGTGAAGGAGCCTTTCACGTGACCGAAAAGTTCGCTTTCCAACAGGGTTTCCGGCAGCGCGCCACAATATTGCGCCACAAAAGCCTTGTTCCGTCTGCGGCTGCCATAGTGCAAAGCACGGGCTATCAATTCTTTACCTGTTCCGCTGGGTCCTTCCAAAAGCACCGTGGTGGGCGTGTCCTTCACCTTTTCGATGATTTCAAAGATTTTCTGCATTTCAGGGCTTTTGCCGATGATATTGGCGTAGAGATTATCCGATAAAAGCTGTTCGCGAATGGTGGCGTGGGTCTTTTCCAGGCTGGCAGAACGCACATTTTCGATGATCACGATAACCTGGTTGGCAAGCGCGCTGAGCAGATTCACGATGCGCTCGGAAAAATAGTGGGAACCGCTTTTGCTGAAGAGCAAAACCACGCCCAAAACGTCGCTGCGGATGGCGAGCGGGAGGACCAAAATATGATTGAAAGAGGGCGCGAAATGGGGCTGTTTGTGGTTTTCAATCTCGTTTTCGCGGTAGGAGCGGGAGCAGGCGTTCATAAAGTCGTCATAAAATTGGCTGTCATGGGAGAAGTTTCGGAAAAGTTTGTAGTCCCAAGCGTCGGGCAGGGTTTCATTTCCATGCAGACACAAAATTCCACCATCGGCTTCCGAAATCTCTATCAGGCTGTCCAGCGCGTGCTCGGTTAAAACTTCCAAATCCGTGAGGCTGTTGAGCTTTTGGGTGATTTCATAGAATTGATTCAGCAGGTTTTCCTCAAATTGCACGTCCTTCATCTGGGCGGCATATTCCCGCGAGATTTTGTCCTTCAGGATGTCGTTTTTTTCCAAAAGCTTGATGGAGCCATACTGTTGAATCACTTTCTTGTTCGCTTTGAGGATTTCCAGCGCTTTTTCCCAGTCCTCGAGCTCGTAGAGCACTTCCGCCAGTTCATAATTTGCCAGGGAAAGCTCGTAGATGCTGGATGTTTCCACGAAAATCTCGATGGCTTCGTGGAGGTTTTGCTTGGCGGATTCCAGGTTTTTTCGTTCCAAAAGTGCGCGCAGATAGTGGGCTTTTCCGATGTCGAAACGGCGGTGCTGTTCTGTCGCCATCTTGAGCGCTTGGTTCAGATAATAATCCGCGCTTTCGCTGTTTCTGGTCAGAATGAAATAGTAAGCCTGCTTCAAAAAGCCTTCCACAATCTTGTCCCGGGCGTTGATGGATTTGAAAAAATCGAGGCTTTCCACCAGGTATGAATAGGCTTCCTTGAATTTTCGCAGCTTGGTGAGCACGCTGCCCAGGTTGCCATGCAATTCGGCTTTGATATAGTCGTCGCTGACGGCTGGCAGAAGCTCCAAGCCTTTGAAACAGAGGTCGTAAGCTAGGTTCAGCTCGTCCTGTTTTTCATAAACTTCGCCCAGATTGCTGAAGGAACGCAGCAGCCCTTCCGTGAAGTTGTTTTCCTCACTTTTTTTGATGGCTTGTTCATAAAGCGCGATGGACTGCGCCCAGTCACCTTTTTTGAATTGGAGCGCGCCGAGGTTGTTCAGCGATGCCACGATATTGCGGTAAAAACCAAAGTCGATGCCGGTTTGCAGAGACTTTTGCAGCGAATCTTCCGCTTCATCATATTCGCCATGATCCATCAGGGTCACACCGATATTGTTGTAGATATTGGTGATGTTATAGGGCTCGTTCAGCATTTTTTGCAGCTTGAGAGCCTGTTCCAGATATTTCAGGGCTTTGGCGGTGTCGCCCGTGTCGTCCATCAGGCTGCCCAAGTTGTTGTAACAGACGGAGATACCGTTGAGGTTGAAGAGCTTTTGCTCCAATTCCAGGCTGCGGAGGAAATAGGTTTCGCTGCGTTCCCAATCGCCCTGGAACATATAGAGAACCGCCAGATTGTTGAAAATCGCAGCCAGGCCGCGGCTGTCTTTGGCGAGGTTGTAATAGTTTTCAGCTTCTTTGAAAGCCTCTTCGCTCTGTTCCCATTCGTTCACGTAATAGTGGATTTTACCCTTGATTTTTCTGGCTTCACCCTGAATCGTCCAGCGCTGGGTTTTGTCGTCGATGGGCCCAACCTGGCGGGTGATATCCTCCAAAATCGTAATCGCGGCGTCATATTCCTCAGTTTCAGCCAGGATGTCGGCTTTGAGCAGCAGGATTTTCGCGTGCCAGATGGGGTCGATGTTTTGCGGGGCGAATTTTCGGATGATTTCCAGCGCGAAGGCGGTGCTGTTTGCCACGAAGAGGTTCGAAGCAAGCTTATGAACCGTTTCTTCAGCGGGGAGGGAGTGTTCCGTGCAGATGTGAAGCGCTTGGCGCAGGTGTTCGCCCGCTTCGTCCAATTGGTTCAACCCGCTGTGAGCCTCGGCGATTTTTTGCTGCAAAGCCAGTTTCAGCGCGGGTTTTTTGGTCTGTTTGAGTTGATAGCGGTAGAGCTCCAAAAGCTTGTCGTGGTCACAAAGCGTTTCCAATTCGCCGATGAGACCCTCAAAGGGAGCGGCGACGTATTTCTTCTGGCGCATCAAAAGCCGGATCAGGGTTTGGAGGTGTTCCTCCTCATCTTCCATCAGTTTTTTCAGTTTTTCCAAAAATTCACCGGAAAGCGCCTCTGGATTTTGCTCCAGCCAGATTTTGAGCGATTTTTTCTTTTGAACCAGACAGCCGTCTTCCAAACAGCTTGCCAAGCCGCGTTCTTCCAGGATTTCGAGGTCTTTTTTATGGCTTTTGCCCCATCCGAAGGCGCGAACCTGTGCCGCGCTCAAGCCGCCATCCAAAACAAACATCGCCAAAAGCAACTGACGCTGGCTTTCGCTGAGGCTTTCCAGGGTGTCCATATAAATCTGCTGGGGGTCGTGGCTCTTGTCCAGGAAGGGGGTGAGGTCAAATTTCGGCTTTTTCCCAGACAACATCTGGGCGATGATGCTTTCCACCACCAAAAGGTTTCCGTCGGAGAGCTGGTGCAGGATTTCGCTTTCGGTCACATAGCCCAGTTCCTCTTCGGAAAACACATTGTGGACCAGCTTTTGCAGGTCGTCAACGCTGAGCGCGGGAACACTTTCGCTTTGGGAAAATGAAAACAGCCGCTTTTGGGAGAGGATAATGATTTGGATGCCGGCGTCGGGCGCGTATTGCACCAGATATTGCAGGTAATCACGGGTGTAGGAATCCAGCGCGTCGCCATCGTCGATAATCAGGGCGCAGGGTTTCAGCAGCTTTTTCTGGTTCAAGCGCTCGGTCAGGAAATAGAAGAAATCATACTTGCGGCCGGTGCGGAAATGCTGTCTGTTTTCCTCGAAAAGCTCCTCCAAAAGTGTTTCATCCACATCGCAGATTTGCCGCAGCACGGGGATGAACTGGTTGAAGGCAAACACACGCGGGGAATAGCGATTCACCCGGCTCTGGGAATCTTGCAAACCTTCGAGCAAGGGCTTCACCAAATAGGATTTGCCGCTGCCGCTGCCACCGATGATTTCCACCAGGTGACTGGAATCCTGGTCCTTCAAACTGCCAAGCAGCCTGGCAAGCGGAAAACGCTGGACGATGAAGTCGCGCAACTGAAAAGTCAATTTGTCTTTCATTTTTCCTCTATCCTCTGTCAATCACTTGACATGTTACTGTAAATTTGATTTACACCATACTGTCAAGGAAAAATATGGATGGGTCTGGAAGGCAGGTGGGGAGAGGGATGGGGCGGAGGAGCCCGGATGCAAAATGGCAGGTGTAATTATGAAATGACGTTTATAAGTGACACCTGAATGTCAAATTGAGATATCCGTTTGACAAAATAGCCGAAATGACCTCAGTTTGTGACAGCAAATTGTCAAATCATCCAGAATCAGTGCAAGTCTCAACATGTATTTATGCCGCTAAAATAAATCAGAATGTGAGCCCATTCTGATTAGAAATAATGATGAATTCTCAATTCTGTAAATTAGTAAAATATCAGGTGTGATATGGCATTCTCTACACATACTAAACTCTCCTTTTAATTGGTGGTCTCTGTAATTCGCCGGTAGAGGTCTTTCATTTCTTAATGAATCAATAATCTCCCACAACAAGTCTTTAAGACCCTCATTATACTGATAGTTCTTAAAATCCCGCTTAAATCGGGAAGTCCGAAAAATCTGAAGCAATTCAATTCTCTAGATCATTAAATAGGTCATTAATCGTGTCGAATCTAGTGCATTTGTCTAGTTCCCTTGTTTCTTCTATGGCAGCTTTTGTTATTTGATTTGGTCTTTTGAGAGCAGGTAAGGTAAACAGTCTACTTATAAAATCCTGTTTATAGGTAAAAAATCCCGAAAACCTGTCGGAACTATTAGAATAATTGATATATCCAATTTGTTTAGCTGTATTGGAAATCATACGCTGGCTGCTTGAGTTATTGCTCATTTCTCCATCCTTCAAAAGCTCGATTTTCCCTTACGATATTATTACCGTTGTCATTGCTCAATGTTAACATACCCTCAGTAATAAAAGATACTTGACCACCATATATACTCTGAATTATTGCTCTTTTGTTGCAATATTTAGCTGTGTCGTTTGGCCCGAGCAATCTAATTGGATCGAAAGGTACATCCAGTTCTAAATCTTCTGAAACTGTTGAAAATATGCCGTTAATAATCTCCCGATTGGGCTTATCTGCTTCTTCAATATTCAATCCAAGTTCTCTTGCATCGACAAGGTTTATCGTATAATCATGGCTACCAGAATCGGTACAAAGGAAACTAACAATTCTATCAATTTTATCCTCATCAGCTTGAGGTAAATGAAGTGCCAGTAATTTTTTTGCAAGCATCTTAATCTGGGCTCTTGCCCTATAAACTTCTCCAAGTACTAACGGATGTATCTTGTCTGATAGAACTTTAACAACGTCGACAAGTGCGTTATTATCAGTTATACCAAATTCCTTTTTAACGAGCTCAATATATCCGTTGATTGCTTCGACACTAACTGGAAAGGTCTGACCAGGGACAGTAGGAATTGGTGGATTAAGAGGTGTATTAATGTTGGGATCGATGGGGCCGAGAGTCGATTGCTTTGTCATAACAATTTTGGATGATCCCAGACACATAAGAGTACCCGCGCTATGAGCTTTCGATGGCACAATTATCTCAAGTTCTTCGCAATATTGCCTGACTAGGCTGATAATACTCCATGCAGCAAGGGTGTTGCCACCTCGAGTGTATAAATATAACGATATTCGCGGAACTTTGGATTTATCAATCATCAACTCTAAATGCTTTGCAAAATGACCAAGGACCTCTTGGTGTACCTGCGTTTCCCAGCCAGGTCTGTCACCAGTGATGTAGAGCAATGCTTTTGTATTGCGAATCTCCTCCAGTTTTTGTATCAACTGGACACGATCTTGTGTCAAATTCATGTCTTAGTCCTTTTTTTGCTTTATTCTTAACATCATTTACACTAAATCAAACTCTCTATTTGTGTCAAGCTATTTGAACATTGTTTTTATGACCTTGGTAAGTTTTATCTCAATAGCAGTCCCAAGTATCTCTGCGCAAAAAATAGCTCATGCGGATTTGTCATACTGGTCGCCGCCTGACTCTTTGGGTGTGATTTAAAACTAAGCCTCAAGGCAGCTATCATTATTATAGAACGAGTCTTGTGAAAAACACCCATCAAAGCCCTAAAACTATGTGTGGCTTATGTTTGGCTTTATAAACATAAGGGAGACATAAGGCGGCAAGCAAGAGGGACGTTCGAAAAGCCTTCGATTCGCTCAGTAAGAAGTGACACCTGAAATGTCAAATTGTGACACTCGTTTGACAAAATGGCAGAAAATCCCTCAGTTTGTGACATTCTTTTGTCAAATCATCGGAAACCAAGGCTAATCAGAGGTGACATTAATTTGTCAAATGTAATTGTGCCACTCTGCGGCTGGTGTTAATTCCGGGGACAAGGTCATTCTCATCTATAATAACGTTATCGCATAATTGTCTAAACTTATTATAAAAACACTCACGGCTAATCCTTCTTGTATGCTTTGATAAATTCTTTATAATAATACTCAGATTCCTCTTTATCACCTAGTGTCATGTCAAGCTTGACAAGTCGTATGGGTTGAGAATAATTGCCTCACAATAGAGAGGTGATTATGATCAAGTACAAAGTAACACTAACCAAAGCGGAGCGAGATGAGCTTGAAACCATTGT
>JAAYKA010000071.1 GCA_012522635.1 Candidatus Cloacimonadota bacterium | reverse complement strand
TAGTCGTCGTGTTCAATGTAATAGGCATGTTCCAGCGGATATGCCAGATCGGGGTCATTCACGTCGGATTGAAGAAACAGCATGTGCTCGGGATAAACAAGCTCCGGGGTGCCGGCATCCCAAGCGTCGAAACTGAAGCCGGAATCTGTGAAGCTGTAAGCCTTGGGATAGACCAGAACCCTGAACTGGAGGCTGACGTCTGCGTTGAAGCTGTCGTTGGCGGAAACTGTGATCAAAGCGTCTCCCCTTCTGAGAGGTGTGAGGTTCAAAATATCGCCAAACACTTGCGTTTGCACAAAATCGGGGCGGGAAGAACTGGCTGTAAAGCTCAGGAAATCACTTTCCGGGTCCTCGAAAAGGTCGCTCAGTTCAATCTGCAGAGCTTGTCCTTCTTCAATGGCTTTTTGGAGCTGGGGGATTTCAATCACCTGGGGAGGCAGATTCAGCTCGGGCAAGGGAATGCCGTGCAGGCTGAAGTTGTCAAGTCTGTCGTTGCCGGAGGCGTTGTCGGTATTTTCTCCCGTAAAAAGAATTCTGAACATCAGGTTTTCGTTATTGTTGGCGGTCCTATCTGATGATATGTCAAAAGTTCTCAGAATCCAGTCAGGAAGTTCAGGAATGCTGTATGAACTGCCGATCTGGGTCCAGTTTGCACCTCCGTTGGTGGAATAATACAATTCCTGCTCTGTGGCGCCATTGCTGGTCCGGGTGGTGGCATATGCCCCGCTTATTCCCTTGAAACCTGTGCTGGGAGCCGCAACAATCAACTCCCTTGTATCCGAGGGGTTACGCAAACGCAGAACGGCACCCTGATCAGGCTCCTGACCCATCAGCAGGTTCAGGTTTGAAACGGGGTCCTCAGCGCGGTGGGTGCGTCTGTCCATGTAGCCATCACCCGTGCCGGGATATGTGATAACGGCTGTGCCAACCGCGGAATAGTCAGCTTCAACTTCCGTGAGAGTTCCGCTGGGCAGGGAATTGAAATGCCAATAGTGGATTATTTCGGCGTCACCTTCCCGGTGGCTGAAAGCATGAGAAAGGCTACATGTAAAAACAAGCATAACCCATGCCAGAAGATACAATTTCTTCTTCATCTTTTCCTCCATAAATGTTTCATTCGTTGACGATATATTTTTTTGCTTTCGCCGGAGCGCTTGTTTTGAAGAGCAAGAAACTGATTTCAATTGACTGTTTTTCGGACAATCGATGGTTTCAGCGCCGCGTGACTAATTCATAATTATTTTCTAAATGCGATAATTTACACCTAATATGGCAGGCTTTTTTTGTCCAGCGATTTTTTGCTTTTCACCATCAAGTCTATTCAAAACCCAAACTCCGCCGTGGCGCTGAGTTCTTTGAGATCCACCGAGGTCAGGATAGCTTTGATAGGTGTATCCAGAGGCGGAAAAGTGTCGCAATGAATCACCAGCCTTTTTCCCCAGCGCATCAGTTCCGCCAGATAGCCTTGGCGCAGGCGTTTCAGCAAAATCAGGTCCAGGGGTTCGCCCAGGTGCTTCTGTTCCAAAAAACGCAGCAGCCAATAGCTCTCGCTGCGGCGTGCCACCTGTCTCAAGAGCAGCAATCTTTTTTCCAGCTCAGGGATCAGGCTTTCCAGTTCCGCCTTGCTGAAAGCTGGGGTTTTTTGTTGCAAAAAGGCTTGAAACTGCGCTTGGTTCACGATGTCGGCAAATCTGCGGATGGGGGATGTGGCATGCAGATAGGCATCTGAGCCCACGCCGGGATGGTATTTGCCTTGGGTGGAAAGAAAGGCTTGGATTTGTGGAAGCTGCTGAGCGTCGTCATTTTCCCGAAACTCAGCGATATTGCGATAGAGGAAAGGCAGTCCGCTTTTGATTGCCACCTTGGCTAACAGCTTGTTATACAAGATCATCAGCTCCTCAACGATTTGGCGGGAAGGGCTGTGATTGTCGCTTTTGAGCATAAAAACATCCCCGTTTTGAACCTTCAGATGCCAGGAAAAGCGGGGTTTTTCGGTTTTTTCCTCTTCTTCGCGTTCACGCTGCAGATTTTGGGCCAGCGCACGCAAAGGCTGATAGTTTGGACTTGCCAATTCGGCATCGAATTCCTGGTAACTGTAGTTCTTTTTAATGGTTACTCTATCCAAGCAAAACTGGAAATCCTGCTGGCGCAAATCCCGGTCCAGTTCCAGATAGAGCGAAAGCGCCGGTTTTTCAGTGCCCGCCAAAAGGCTGAATTCATCGGAAGATAACAGATTTGTCAAGAGGGAAATGGATTCCCCAGGCAGATACAAAGATGCCGCCCTCAGTCTGGCTTCCTGGAAAAGTTCGCTTTCCAAGGGGATTCTGGAAGCCACGTCACTGATGTGTATGCCCAGGGTCCAACCATTTTCCTTCGGAGTCAATGAAATGGCATCATCAAAATCCGGAGTGCCGGCAATATCGATGGAAAAAGCCTCCGGAATTTTGCCAGATGGGGTTATGGCTGCGTTTCGGGCCAAGCTTCGTGCTGGCAGCGCCTGATTTGACAGATTGGGTTTGAAGGCAATCGGGATGCCGCTGGTAACGGCAATAGGATCAGAATTGGGGAAAATATCGCCCAAAGCCAGACGCAAATCCCTCAACCTGAGTTCATAGCCTTCATCCGAAAATCCCAATTGCAGCAACCGCGCCAAATCCTTCGGTTCCCGCTCAAATTGCAGGGAACGCAGTTCCAGTCTGAAATTTTCCTCAAATTCCGGATCCAGATTCGGTTCCTCAGCTTTGTCAAATCCCTCCAAAAAACTTGCCACGGCTCTCAAATAGCGTTCCCGCAATTGTGATTTTGCACGTTGACGCAAAAATTCCTTCCGCTCCTCTTCATCGCGGATATGAAAAAGACCCTTCTTTTGGGCAAAGATTTCCTCGTTTTCCCTCAGATGCAAAAAGAGGGCAAAAGCTTGGTAATCGTGGCTGAAGCCCAGGATATTGCTGGCTTTTTCAAAACTGAAAGCCTGGTTCAGAGCCGCCAGAGTTTGATGAGCCTCTTCCTCGGAAAAATCAATCAAGAAAGACTTTATCTGTTCGGAAAAACTATGCAGGGATTGCAAATCCATAGGCGTCAGAGGTTTTTGAGAGCTCAAAACAAAACGTTTTTCGATAAGTTCCAAAGTGTTGCCATCCAGACCCAAAACCTGGCAGCCACGTTCCCCCATGGCGGTAATCATCCCCAATTTAAGCTCCGCCTTTTCGTAAAAAAGGACGGCGGTTCCCTCTGCGTATTTGGCCATAAAATCCTTTAAAAATGGCGCCCCAAGGATGATTCGAACATCCGACCAACGGTTTAGGAAACCGCTGCTCTGTCCCCTGAGCTACTGGGGCGCTAATTATGCGCAAAAATCCCCGCCCGCCGCTTTTTGTCAAGTTTTGCATTGACAAATGAGCCGCCCTGCCGTATTTGGTTTGGCAAAGATAAATATGAAATTAAGGATTTTTCCCATGAAAATTGCAATTGTGGGCGCCACTGGAGAAGTGGGCCGCATGATGATTACCTGCTTGGAAGAGTTCGGCGTCAAGGTGGAACGCCTGGAGCTTTTCGCGTCCGCGCGTTCTGCTGGAATCACCCTCTATTTTCAAGATTCGGCGCTCACGGTGAAAGAACTATCCGAAAGCTCGCTGCAGGATCCTTTCGACTATGTGCTCTATTCCGCCGGAGCAGGTGTGGCACGCAGTTTCGCCCCCTTTGCAACCGCAGCCGGTTCGGTTGTGATTGATAATTCCTCCGGATTTCGCCAGGACGCGCTCATCCCGCTGGTGGTTCCGGAAATAAATGGAAGGCTGCTTGAAAACTATCGGGGCATCATCTCGAACCCAAACTGCAGCACCATCCAGATGGTTTTGCCGCTGGCGGTGTTGAACCGGCTTTTTGGCCTTAAAAAAGTGGTGGTGAGCACCTATCAATCCGTTTCCGGAAGTGGACATCAAGGTGTGGAGACCTTGGAGGCTCAGCGCGCTGGCAGCGATGAAAACGGCAGCTATCCAAAACCCATCGACCTGAATCTAATCCCTCAGATCGGCGCTTTTGCCGATGACGGCTACTCTCAGGAAGAGGAAAAAATGCACTTTGAAACCCGCCGCATTCTGGAACTTCCCGAGCTCGAGATTTGCGCCACCACCGTGCGTGTGCCCGTGTTATATGGCCACAGCGAAAGCGTTTACGCGGAATTTGAAACCGAGGCCAATCCCAATCTTGCCGCCGAAGCGCTCAAGGACGCGGAGTCCATCGTTTTTGAGGAAAACAGCTACATCACCCCGCGTGAACTGGGTAATTCCAATGCCAGCCACGTTTGCCGCCTGCGGCAGGGTGCGAACAAAAACAGCCTCTGCTTTTGGAATCTGGGACACAACGTGCGTTTGGGCGCGGCAGCGAACGCCGTGCGCATCATGCTGAAACACGCCGAGCTTGCCAGAATCGTATGAGCTTGAACCTCAGCCAGATCCGCCGCGAACTGCACCGCGTTCCCGAACTGGCATTTCGGGAACACAAAACCAAAGAGCTGCTGCTGGCTCAGCTTGAAAAACTGCCCAGAATCCGTGTGCAAGAATTTTCCACCAACACGGGTATTTTGGTGGAATACAGCGAAGGCAATGGCCCCTACAGGCTTTTCCGCGCCGACATGGATGCCCTGCCCATCACTGAAAACACAGGCTGCGCCTTCTCTTCACAACATCCGGGCTTGATGCACGCCTGCGGTCACGATATTCACATGACGGTGCTTTTGGGTCTCATCGAACGCGTTGTTTCCCAAGCCCTTCCGCGCAATCTGCTCTTTCTTTTTCAACCCGCGGAGGAAGGCGAGGGTGGCGCGCAAAGCGTTCTCGCCGAAGGACTTATCCAGGAATATGAGGTGGAAGCCGCTTTCGCCTTGCACGTGGCTTCCGGACTGCCGGTGGGCACGGTTTCCAGCCGCGCCGGAATCTTTTTTGGCATACCCCAGGAATTTGATGTCAGTTTCATCGGCAGATCCGCCCACGCGGCTTTTCCTGAAAAAGGGGTGAACGCCCTTTTTGC
>JAAYKA010000070.1 GCA_012522635.1 Candidatus Cloacimonadota bacterium | reverse complement strand
GTTACCGGTCAGGTTCAGTTGCCCACCCAGGTTTTCAGCCCTGCCGGCGGAACCTATCAAACCGCGCAGACTGTAACCCTGAATACAGCTACATCACCTGCGGGAGCAACTCTGCGTTACACCACCGACGGCACCATCCCAACTGAAAACTCAGCAGCGTACACGGCTCCGATCAACCTGCCTCTGAACAGCAATACCACCATCCGGGTGAAGGCTTTCAAGGCCGATTGGACCCCCAGCGAGACAGTTGCCGCCACCTACGTAATCACAGGCCAGATTTCTTTCAACACGCCAGTTTTCACCCCAGCAGCGGGAACCTATCAAACCGCGCAGAACGTCATAATTGCTGGAACAATTCCAAGTGACGCCACAATTCGCTACACCACCGATGGCAGCGAACCCACGGCATCTTCGCCCATCTACAGCGCTCCCATCAATTTGCCTCTGAACACCAGCACCACCATCAAGGTCAAGGCTTTCAAGGCAGACTGGACCGCCAGCGAAACCCACAGCGCCAGCTATACAATCACAGGCCAGGCAAGTATCGCCGCACCGATATTCAGCCCTGAACCAGGCACTTATAACACTCTGCAGCAGGTGAGCATCAACACTTCGACGGTTCCGGCCAACGCCCGGATCCACTATACCACAGATGGCAGCGATCCCAGTGCCTCATCGCCCATCTATGGAAGCCCGATCAACATTGGCTTAAACAGCAATGTGACGATCAAAGTCCGTGCTTTTGCGACAGATTGGAATCCCAGCCAGATTTATACCGGAAACTATGTGGTGACAGGCACCGTCGACATTCCTGAACCGGTTTTCAGCCCTGCGGCGGGAACCTACACTTCGAATATCCAGGTGGTTCTGAACACTCAGACAGATCCTCCCGGAGCCACTTTGCGCTACAGTTTGGACGGCAGTGAACCCATTGAAACGCACCCTGCCTACACGCAGCCCATCCAACTGCAAACGCCAGGTGATTACACTTTGAAAGTCAGGGCTTTCAAGGCTGATTGGCTGCCCAGCCAAACCCACACGGCGCAATATTCCCTCACCGGGCAAATTCAACTGATGCCTCCATACCTCAGCCCAGCGCCTGGCACCTACACAGAGCCAATTAATGTTACATCTGTTGGAGGAACAAACCCTTCAGGCGGAATCATCCGCTACACCATCGATGGTTCCATTCCCACAGAGAGTTCACCCGTGTTCGATGCGCCCATTGAAATTGGCTTGAACACCATCGATGTAAACATCAGCATCCGCGCCTTCAAGGACGGCTGGATTCCCAGCACACCACAAACCGGTGTTTACAGTGTGACCGGACAGGTGGAACTGCCAGAAATCCTCTTCAGCCCTGCCGCCGGGACTTACCAAACGGCTCAGAGCGTGAGCTTTGCCGAGCCAATTCTTCCGGCGAACACGACAATCCGCTACACGCTGGATGGAAGTGAACCCACGGCATTTTCCGCTGCTTATGTAACACCCATCCAACTTCCGCTGAATTCTGTAACCACCTTAAAAGCCAAGGGCTTCGCTGAAGGATGGATCCCATCCGCAACGAAAACCGCGGTTTACACAATCACCGGAACCCTTTCACCACCTGCATTCTCACCTGCGGGAGGCGTTTTCGGCGCTCCCATCCAGGTCGTGATTTCCGCTCCCGGAGAGGATGTCAGCATCCATTACACCACTGACGGCAGCGAACCCACGCAGGATTCACCTGTATATTCACAGCCCATCACGGTTCCCAACTATGCCCAAAACATGGTGATTTCAGCCCGCGCCTTCAAGGACGGCTGGACTCCCAGCAGTGTCACCAGCGCCAGCTACAGCATATTTTCGGCACCCGTGAACACACGCGGCATAAACTACGCGGGCTTCATCCGCGTGCTTTGGAACATGCCCGGTTCCGGCAGAACGCTGCAAGGTTTCAATGTCTATCGCCGTGCCTTGGATGAAACGGATTTCACTCAGCTCAACATTCTGCCTGTGAACGATCAATTGGATGGAAACTATTACTACGACGACTACAACATTTCGATGGACGTATCCTACGAATATTACGTCACAGCAATTTACGACAACGAGGAAAGCCCACCCAGCGCTTCCACAGTGCAACAATATCAAACTCAGGATCTTGACATCAGCGACGCGTCCTACGCTTGGCCAAACCCAGCCACAAACAGCGCTGAAATCGTGGTGGTCCTGAATCGCAACAAAGACGTCACCCTGACCATTTCAATATTCGATTTTTCCGGAAAGAAGGTCAGGACAATCACCACGCCGCCTCAGGATTCAAACCGAATCCGAATTCCCTGGGATCTGAAAAACGCCAATGGATCCAAGGTTGGGCGTGGAACCTATTTTGCGCGCGTGGTTGCAAACGACGGCGTGAACAGATCTGAATACGTGATCAAGATCGCGGTCAAATAAGGAGGCGAAAATGAAAAACAAAACATACCTGAAATACTTCCTGCCGGCGGTCTTGCTGGTGATATGTGTGCTGCCGCTGTCCGCGCAGGGGATGAATAATTCCCTTTTGGCATATTCCCGCATGGGTGTGGGAGCGCGCGTCATCGCCATGGGCGAAGCCGGAACAACCGTCACAAACGATGTAATCTCAGGCTTTTGGAACCCCGCCGGGCTCACTCGTATGAAGGATTTTGAAGTGGGAACCATGGTCAACGTGAACATGGGCATGGATAGAAGCCACAACTATGCTTCATTTGGCAATCGCTTTGGTTTTGGCGCGCTGGCGCTATCCTGGGTGAACGCCAACGTTGTGGGCATCGATGGCTACAATGAAAATGAAGAATCCACCGGAACTTTTGCCGACAGCGAAAACACTTTAAGCCTGAGCTATGCAAACAACATTGGCAAATTCAGCTTTGGTTTTGGTCCCAAATTCCATCTGAGCTCGCTGGACGGTGAAACCGAAACCGGCTATGGCGTGGATGTTGGCGCCAAATTCGACATCAATCAATTCTTGGAAGTCGGTGTGATGGCTCGCGACATCTACGGTCAATTTGATGGAGATAAGGTTCCATACCAGATTTCCGCAGGACTTGCAGCCTACCCGCTGAAAGGTTTAACCTTGGCAGCGGACGCGAAAATGGAAGCGGATGAAGATCCATATTTCTGCTTTGGCGCGGAATATTGGACTTCCATCAGCGGTGATCCGGAAGCGGATTCGCGGCTCACAACGGTTTCCGTGAGTGAGCAAAGTTCCTGGCAGGATGCGCTTTCATCCCTGCAAACCGGGCTGCGCCTTGGTTACAACCGTGGCAGCCTTTCCGCCGGAACCGGTGTGAGGCTACGCAATTTCCAGTTGGATTACGTGTTTCGCTACAACAACCATGAGGTATTCGCGAACGATCACATTCTGTCTCTAATCCTCAGATTCTGAGCCCGTGGGTGACAAAATGAAAAAAATCTTTGTAAGCCTGCTTCTGTTTGGCCTGCTTGCCAGCGCTTGGGGGCAGATTCTTTCTCCCGGACACAGGTATGCCCAGGAAGGCATGGAATATTATCAGCGCGGGAATTACGATCGCGCCATCCGCGAATTCCTGAACGCCGATAAAAGCGCGGGGGGAAAGATGCCTGAATATCACTATTGGCTGGGGCGTCTGCACATCGCGGTGGCGGATACCACTGAAGCCATGGCCTGGTTTAACAGCTATGTTTCCTCCGGTGATACGGTCTATAAACAACAGGTGGAAAACTATTTACGCATCGTGCAACGGCAGAAACAGATTTTCAGCCGCGTGAGCGTGACCCCTTTGCCGGATTATGTGAACAGCCGCAATTCAGATTATGGCGCGATTCCCGATCCCGAAGGCAAGTATCTGTATTTCACCTCATTACGTCCCGCCGCCAAAGCCAAGGAAAACATCTGGCGAACCGAGATCTTCAGCTCTGGGTTCGGACGTCCGGAACTGGTCAAAGAGCTTTCCACAGACAAGAATGAAGCTTTTGGCTGCTTTTCAGAGGACCCACCGGGAGCCTGGATTTTTGGAAATTATGAGGCCAACAAACGCGATGGAGACATCTATTTTGTACCCCGCACGGACAAATGGTTCCAACCTCAAAATGTGACGCAACTTAACACATCCCAGGTGGAAACCCAGCCCATGGTTTTTCGTGACCGCCTGCTTTTTTTCACCTCCTCGCGTGAAGGAGGCTACGGTGGCACAGACATTTACGTGAGCGAAAAGATTGGCGGCTACTGGACCGAACCCCAAAACCTGGGGCCCATGATAAACACCTCGGAAAATGAACAGACGCCGTTTTTGGATTGGGATGGCAAAACCCTCTATTTTGCTTCCAACGGACATCCCGGCTTCGGTGGCTATGATATTTTCAAAGCCTACAAAACCGGGACAAGCTGGCAGGAATGGTCTTTGCCGGAAAACTTGGGGCTGCCCATAAATTCAACCCGCAACGACCGCTATTTCTACCACGCGCGGGGCAGCAACGAAGGCTATATCAGCTCCGACCGCCAGGTTAGCGGATTTGAAAAGAT
>JAAYKA010000069.1 GCA_012522635.1 Candidatus Cloacimonadota bacterium | reverse complement strand
GCCCACCTGAATTCATATTCCTTTTTCGCGCTCTATTATGACAACTATATGTCCCACGTGAATTATGAGCGCTGGGTTGACCTCCTCCTTTCCTGGCACCGGCGCGTGAGTGGCAAAGCGCCCAAACGCGTTCTGGAACTGGCCTGCGGTACCGCCAACGCCTCCAGCATCCTCGTTTTTCGGGGCTATGAAACCCACGCCTGCGACAGCTCGCCCTTCATGCTCCACGTTGCCGACCGCAAAAATTTCAAACCAACGCTGTTTCGCAACTCTTTGACAGACCCCATCCCGGGAGGCCCTTACGACCTCATTTTCTGCCTGTTCGACAGCTTCAACTATCTCACCAAAAAAGCCGACACTGCCAAGCTGCTGAAACATGCTTCCCAAGCCCTTGAGCCCGGTGGAACCTTCATTTTCGACATCTCCACCCTGCGCAACAGCCTGGAAAACTTTGGAGACAACACCAGTTTCACCCGCGTGCGGGATGGTTACATGCTCCAAATCTCCACTTATGAACCTCTTACCTATCGCCAGCTCACACATTTTTACCTTTTCCGCAAAAAGCTGAACATCTATGAACGATTTGAGGAACGCCACGTCCAGCGGGTCTGGCTGACCTTCGAACTAATCCAGCTTTGCGCCGATTCGGGCTTGGAACTGAAAGCCATCTTCGCGCCCGAAACCAGACCGAATTTGCTGAACCGGGACGCCAGCGACCTCGACAATCGCTATTGCCGCCTCTTTTTTCTGCTTAAAAAACCCAAATGAACCCCTTGTATGAACACGATTTGGCGCTGGGATTCAACAGCTTAATCGGTGTTGATGAAGCGGGACGCGGCGCCTTGGCAGGTCCGGTTGTGGTTGCCGCGGTCAAACTTGAACTGAATGCGCCCATCGCTGGCATCAACGACAGCAAAAAGCTTTCCCCCGCAAAACGTGAACGCCTTTTCGAGGAAATCATTGCCCAAGCCCGGGCCTGGCATATTGTTGAGATTGACAACGAGTGGATTGACGCCCACAACATTCTGCAAGCCACGCTGAGGGGAATGCTGCAGACAGTCCTGGAACTGGCAAAACCCGGTGACCACTGTCTCATCGATGGAAACCAAATGCCACTGGGGCTGCCCTGCCCCGCCACA
The DNA here is from genome assembly GCA_012522635.1 of Candidatus Cloacimonadota bacterium. NCBI lineage: Bacteria > Pseudomonadati > Candidatus Cloacimonadota > Candidatus Cloacimonadota bacterium. The sequence goes on along the minus strand of JAAYKA010000069.1, from coordinate 6,288 downwards.
GCGCTCATCGCTGGAGATTCACTTTCCGCCAGCATTGCCGCCGCCTCCATTTTGGCAAAGGTTCACCGTGACCGTCTGATGGTAAAACTTGGTGAAATCCACCCCCAATATGGCTTCGCGCGCCACAAAGGCTATCCAACCGCGGCGCATCTGGCAAGCTTGGTGGAACACGGCCCCTGCAGTGTCCATCGCAAAAGTTTTTCCGGGGTTTCTGTAATAAAATCTTGACTGATTTCCGCCGCTAACATTTACTGGACAGACTTGCTATTTATTTTGTTTGCATGGGCTTGCTGCCATTTTACGCCGCCTGCCCCTGAATTTTGAAATATAAAAAATAGATAAAGGAGTTCCAGATTATGGAAAAACTGATGCTCTTGGGCGACGAAGCCCTTGCGCAGGGAGCCCTTGATGCCGGGATAAGTGGATTTTACGGCTATCCGGGTACACCCAGCACAGAGATCATCGAATACGTTCAACGCAGCAAACAGGCCATCGAAGGCGGTGTCCACCGCGTTTGGTCTTCAAACGAGAAAACCGCCATGGAAGCCGCCATCGGCATGAGCTATGCTGGAAAACGCGCCATGGTGACCATGAAACACGTTGGCCTGAATGTCGCTGCCGACCCTTTCATGAATTCCGCTTTCACCGGTGCCAACGGCGGTCTGATTGTCACTGTGGCAGATGACCCCAGCATGCACTCCTCCCAAAACGAACAGGATTCACGCCTTTATGGCAAATTTGCCATGATTCCCATTTTGGAGCCTTCGAACCAGCAGGAATGCTATGACATGGCTTTCCACGCCTTCCAAATCTCCGAAAAATACCGGGTGCCGGTGCTGATTCGTCTCACCACCCGGCTTTCACATTCCCGGGCTGGGGTTCAGCGTCGCGAACCCATGGCTCAAAACCCCATGAAAAAGCCGGAAGACCCCTTCCAATTCATGCTGCTTCCCGCCGTCGCCCGCAAAAAATATAAACACCTGCTCGGGCTGCAGGAAGATTTTATCCAGGAAGCGGAAGATTCACCTTTCAACAACAGCAGCTTCGACGCCCCGGACCGCTCTTTGGGCATCATTGCCACCGGTTTGGCATACAACTATTTGCGTGAGGTTTACGGCGCCAAGCCCATCCCCCACCCCGTAATCAAAATCTGCCAATATCCGCTACCCCAAAAAGCCATTCATCAGCTTTATACAAGCTGCGACAAGCTGCTCATCCTGGAAGAAGGCATGCCCGTGGTGGAAGAAATGCTCAAAGGCCTTTCCTGGGATGGAACCAAGCCCATTCACGGCCGCCTGGACGGAACCATTCCCCGCGATGGCGAATTGAACCCCAACCGGGTTGCCGCCGCGCTTGGTCTGCCTTTTGAGGAAGGAAAGCCCGTTCCCGAAATCGTCAGCCCCAGACCCCCAGCTCTTTGCGTTGGCTGCCCCCACGCGGACAGCTTCCTGGCTCTAAACGAAGCGATGAAGGAATTTGGACGCGGCCACGTGTTCGGCGACATCGGCTGCTACACCCTCGGCTTCATGCCGCCCTACAACGCCATCAATTCCTGTGTGGATATGGGCGCCAGCATCACCATGGCAAAAGGCGCCGCGGACGCGGGTATCTATCCCGCAGTGGCTGTGATTGGCGATTCCACTTTCACCCACTCCGGCCTGACCGGTTTGCTGGATTGCGTTTACGAAAAAACCAACGTGGTCATCGTTATTCTGGATAATTCCACCACCGCCATGACGGGCGGACAGGATTACACCAGCTTTGGCCGCCTGGAAGAAATTTGTCTGGGAATTGGCGTTCCCCGCGAACACATCCGGGTTTTCACACCCCTGAAGCGCAACTGGGACGAAATGGTGCAGGTTTACAAGGAAGAGCTTGCCCACGAAGGCGTTAGCGTCATCATCCCACGCCGCGAATGCGTTCAAACCCTGATGAAAAAGAACAAGGATTTAATGGAGAAGCAAGCATGAAAAAAGACATCATCCTCGCGGGAGTTGGAGGCCAGGGAATCCTGACCATCGCTGCCATTTTGGGCAGAGCCGCCCTGAACCGTGGCTGGCATCTGAAACAGGCCGAAGTTCACGGCATGAGCCAGCGCGGTGGAGACGTGCAATCCCATCTCCGCCTTTCCGACACCGAAATCCACAGCGACCTCATCACCATGGGCCAGGCTGACATGATTCTCAGCGTGGAACCCATGGAAGCCTTGCGCTATCTGCCTTATCTGGCGCCAGATGGCTGGCTTATAGCGAACAAAACTCCCTTCAAAAACATCACCAACTACCCCGATGTCGAAGGCATTTATGCCGAAATCCGCAAACAGCCAAACCACGTGTTAATCGACGCGGACACCATCGCCAAGGACGTGAAAGCGCCTCGCGGCATGAACATCGTGATGCTGGGCGCTGCCGCCACCCATCTGGGTTTCAGCGCCGTAGAGCTGGGCAAGGCCATCCACCAAAGCTTCATCCGCAAAGGTGAAGCAATTGTTGAGGCAAACCTGCGCGCTCTGGACGCCGGCTTCAAGGCACAGTAAAAAACCACCTTAAAATAAAAATGGGGACGCCCTAAAAAAAGCGTCCCCTTCTTTTTTTGGGGTAAAATTGCTTGGTTTCCTCAGGCAATTTCCTGATGTTTTTTGGCAATCAATTCCGCCAATTCGGTCAATTCCTTTTTCGTGGCTTCCTTTGCCTCGCCTTTGCAAATCACCGCGCCCAAAACCTCGGCTTTCAGGTTCGGTAACAAGCCCAAAGTGCTGTCCACAACTCTGGTTCCCCAGCCGTAGGAGCCGATGATAGCGGCGAAACGAGCCTTGGGTTTCAACACGTTTGCCAAGATGGCGGCGTTTGCCACAAACGGATGAGGTCCAACGTGCACGGTGGGACTGCCAATCACGATTGTGGCGGCATCAATCAGGCTCATCGCCAGTTTTCCAATGTCGGTCACGGCGAGGTCAAAAAGCTCCACTTTCACGCCCAGACGGATGAGTTCATCGGTGAAATAATCCACCATTTTGGCGGTGCTGCCGTGCATGGAAATGTAGGGAATCACAACTTTGTTTTCAACGCGATCGCTGCTCCAATCCTCATACGCGGAGATAATCACCTCCGGCTTTTTCCAGATGGGACCATGGCTGGGCGCCACCAAATCGATATCCAGCGCCTTCACCTTTTCCAGGTTTTTCAGGATGAAGCTTCTGAAGGGCATCATAATCTCGGCATAATAACGTTTTGCCGATTCCAAAACCGCGGGATTGTCTTCCACGAAAAGCTCGCTGGTGGTCCAGTGTGAACCCAAAAAGTCGCAACTGAAAAGAATGCGGTCTTCTTCCAGATATGCCACCATCGTTTCCGGCCAATGCACCCAGGGTGTGTGAATAAAACGCAGGGTTTTGCCTCCCAGGGACAGCTTTTCCCCGTCTTCCATCACGCGGATATTTTCGGGGTCCAAAAGCAAATGCTCCACAATCAGGTCTTTGGCTTTGGGCGAGCAAACAACCTGCGCCTTTGGAAAGCGCTCCAAAAGCATGGGAATGCTGCCTGAATGGTCTTGTTCACTGTGCAGGGTGATGATGTAATCCAGGCTTTCAAGGCCTTCGAGGGTCTCAAAATATTTCTCCACAAAAGCGGGATCCACCGTGTCGATAATCGCCGTTTTTTCCGAGCCTTTTATCAGATATGAATTGTAACTGGTTCCGTCCGGAAGCGGAATCAGGCTGTCAAAAAGCCTGCGTCCCCAATCCTGAACGCCAACCGCGAATACATTATCTTTGATTTTTCTGAAGTTCATTCTTCATCTCTCCTTATTTTTCACGATTCCGTTAATAATATGCTAAACAAAAGCGACGCCATGGCAAGCGGTTACTTTTTGATGGCCTTGTAGCGTTTAACGTTTTATCGTTTCAATCCAATAATCCCCTTTTTATCCTCATCATCCTGTGCATCCCTAATCTATCAATAATCAGCGTTATCGGCGCAATCTGCGTGACAAAAAAAACTGCGAGAAACCCCACCTCGCCTATATATAGGACGAGTCCCCTGCAAACACCCCACGTTCCCCTAACCATTTGTGTCGCTTAACTTTGCCTTTGAAACATAAGGAATACATAAGGCGGCAAGCAAGGAAGCCTCAGATTTTTCTAATCGATTACAGCCCCGATAATCTCATCAATTTGGGGCTGGCGAGATGGCGAGTAGAAAGTATTCAGTTGTCAGTATTCCAGGCGTCACGCGCAGCGAAACGCTAAAACGATAAAACCTTTCAATCAAAATATCTGCGTTATCGGCGTAATCTGCGTGACATTTCTTCCGCGAGAATCTGCGTGAACCCAAAAACCCGGTTATTGACAAATAAAGGCTTATGGTTTTAGTGGCTTACCATGGATGATTTGATTGTATTCAGCGTGTTTGAAATAACCCGGCATCTGCGGCAAGTGGTGGAAACGCAGATCGAAGCGCTTTATGTGCGCGGCGAGATTAGCAATTTCACCCATCACCGCTCCGGCCACATCTATTTCAACCTCACCGACCCCAACGCCACCCTGCGTTGCACCTTTTTCCGTCCAGCGAATTTGAGCCTCAATTTCCAGCCGGAAGAAGGCATGGAAGTAATCTGCTTTGGAAAACTCACGGTTTATGAAAAGGGCGGAACCTACAACCTCAACGTGAGAAGTATGGAATTGGCGGGAAAAGGTGACCTGGCCAGACAATTTGAACTGCTCAAGCAAAAACTGCAGGAAGAAGGCCTCTTCGCCAGCGAACACAAGCAGAAACTGCCCCGCTTTCCCCAAAAAATCGGGATTGTGACCTCCCCCACCGGAGCGGCATTGCAGGATATTTTGAACATCCTGAAGCGGCGCTGGCCGGTTGAGATATTGGTCTATCCTTCTCTGGTGCAAGGAGATGGAGCGGCGCGTCAGCTTCTGGCGGGCATCCAGTATTTTGACAGTTCCGAAAATGTGGACCTCATCATCCTCACCCGCGGAGGTGGCTCGCAGGAAGACCTTTTTTGCTTCAACGACGAAGCGCTTGCCCGGGCAATTTTTGACGCGCGAACTCCCATCATTTCCGCCGTGGGTCACGAAATTGATTTCAGCATCGCCGACCTCGTTGCGGACGTTCGCGCTCCCACACCCTCCGCCGCTGCGGAACTGGCTGTGCCTGATAAAAAGGACATTTTGGCATATCTGGATTCGCTGGGCGCGCGCCTGAAAACATCCAGCCAAGCGAGAATGGAATATGCCAAGCGAAGTTTGGGTGACCTGGCTTTGGACCTGGAACGTGAGCATCCTGAAAGAGCTTGGCAATCGATGCAGCAAAGGGTGGATGGCGCCGCTTTGGACCTGCTGCGCTCCAGTTCCCGCTTCCAAGCCAAACTGCGCCAGGCTCAATCACGGATTAACCAAGCCCAAATCTCCATGCAAAACCATACGGCACAGACAGTTGAAACTTTGGAAAGACATTTGGAAACCCTTGCCCAAAAGCTGGAAACCGAAGCCGGGGAACGTTTTTGGGAGAAAAAGACACGCCTGGAAAAAGCCGAACTCAGCCTCCACAGCCTCTCACCCAACAAAGTGCTGGAACGCGGATTCAGCCTCATCACCCGGGGCGAAAAGATTATCACCTCGGCGCGGGATTTGAAGGTTGGCGATAACCTGAACCTGCGCCTCAAAGATGGCGACGCCGGCGCAAAGGTCGAAAACATCAGGCTTTCAAAGGACTCCGATGCCTAAATATATCCATTTTATCATTTTATCAATTTGCCTGTTCCTGCCCCTGGTTTTGAACGCGGAAGCCCGTGCCGTCTGGGTTTTGCCCTGGGGGATAAACACACCCCAAAAGGTGAGCAGAATGGTGGATGACGCTGTCGAGACCGGTCAGACAGACATATTTTTGGAGGTTCGCTACCGTTCCGACGCCCTCTACCAGCCAAACCGGAAGCCGGACAAATTCCCAAATCCCGAATATCGCAGCCATATCCTCAACGGTCAGACTTTTGACCCGCTGGAGCAGGTTTTGCGGGAAGGCCAAGCCCGTGGACTCAAAATCCACGCCTGGATTGTGGTGCTCAACGCCACCCCGGTGGATTCAGCCCTCATAGCAAGAAACTATATCTATAGCAATCACAGGGATTGGATAACTTTCGACCGCAATCTGTCACGACCCTCAGCCTCCGCGAACGCGGGTCATTTCATCGATCCCGGCATTCCGGAAGTGCAGCAACACATTCTGAACGTGGTGGGCGACCTCATCAGCGGCTATCCAGAATTGGATGGCCTGCATCTGGATT
>JAAYKA010000068.1 GCA_012522635.1 Candidatus Cloacimonadota bacterium | reverse complement strand
TACAGGCAAAAATCAAGGTCAATCCGGGATTCCGGGTCGGTTTGAACGTGGCCAGGCTGGAATTAACCGAAGACGGTCAGGAAATAGACAGTTCTGATGCCCTGGGATTGCATATCGGGGGATTCGCGCAGCTCGAATTGATGCGTAATGTCTTTTTGCAGCCGGAATTGCTTTACACTCAAAAAGGCACCGGCGCTTATGATGAAGACAAGGTCACCATCGATTATATCGCCCTGCCGGTGCTTCTGAAAACAAGTATCAGAATCCCCTTGAGTCAGCCAATCGTTCTGCAACCGCTTGTGGCGCCGGAAATAGCTTATGCCATCAGCGCGACATCCACCTACAATGACGAATTTTACAAATATATCCATCGCGTGAACGCTGGCTTTAATTTTGGCGCGGATATCACATATACGGACAATTATATCCTGGGTATCCGCTACTATCTGGGTTTGACAGATCTAATGAACCCCAACGCGAAGCGGCCACCAATCTCAAACACCTGCTGGTCAATCAGCATGGGTTATCTTTTCTAAAAAGGTTTTTCAACCCAATTTATCCGATTGTCAGCGCTTCCTCAATATATATGAACGAGCCTGACGAAAAAAGCCTCGTAAAGCCCTAAATCTTTGTGTCGCTTAATTTTGCCTTTGAAACATAAGCGATACATAAGGGGGCAAGCAAGAAGGCGCCATAAAAAACTGGAAAACAATGTCTTTATAAAACTGGCTGAGTATCCAAATCGCGTTATTTGGATTAAAAAAACCCCGGAAGAAATCCCGGGGTGTGTTTTTTAATTTATTCGCTCTATTTGAGCAAAACCATTCTTTTTACAATCGGAGCCGGATGATTTTCTCGGTCGTTGATATATCTTTTTTCCAATTGGCAGAGATAAACACCGCTGGCGCAGGGGACACCTTTCAAATCTTTGGCATCCCAATACACAACTGTGTTTGTGTTGCAACCAAAATAATAGCGTTTTAAGAATTGCCCGCGGTCATTACAGATGGTGAGCCAGCCGATTTCATCAGCACCAAGCTCCACGCCGATATTGGCTCCTTGCGAGCCCACAAAGGGATTGGGAAAAATGCTCATGCCGCCAGAGATTGGCTCAACTGCTCCACCACCAGAGATGTTGACCACAAATTCATAGCTGGCGGAAAGATTTGGGGTGCCATCGTCTGTGGCTGTAATCTTCACGGTATGTGATCCGCCGTTGCTGGCTCTGGCGTTGATGGTCATTTGAATTGAACAGGTGTTTCCTGGATTCACGGTGTAGAACATCCCTGAAGGCAGGGAATGCTGGACCACCGCGTTTGTAATCTGCTCCTCTTCCGGAGAAATCACGGTGAAGGTGAAACTCCAAGATTCTCCCTGATTCAGCTCGATCACGGTTTCGGAAGGAACCTCGGTGAAAACAGGTGCCACGTTTGCGGATTCACCACCGGTGTTAAAAAGGAATAGCTTGCAATCCAGCCAGTCCACGCCATCGTTATTGTTATACGGTCCGTCATAATCGTAGCCGGCGTGGTCGAACCTGCCGATCTGAGCATAAAGAACACCATCACCTTTATTGATTCCAACCGTTGCGGGTGAACCGCCAAAACCGTCCGTGCCGCCAGAGGCGCTGCCTGTGGTCCAACTCATGTCCGCGTAGCTGAAGGCGACATTATTTCCCACTCCAATAGGGGAGTAGCTCCCATCTGAAATCACCAGTTCGAAAGTGTTTAATTTGTCTATGCCATAGCTGTAGTAGCCAACATGGTCCCAGATTACAACCATGTTGTTGGGCTCAATCCGATACCACACAGATCCGGCTCCGCGGGTGTCCACATCGGCAAAAAATGGCGCCACCATTGGGTTGCCACTGATGGGAAAACCCCAGGGGGTATAGTTATAATAGCCGCCATCAAAGGTGATATTCCCATTGTTGTTAATCCAGCATTGGGTGTAGGGCTGACCATAGAGGGAAAAAGTGAAGGGAAGATCAACCGGACCGAGCCATCCGTCGTCATTTGGGGTCATCGCCAAGGTGAAAGATTCCGTGTCATAGGGAATCAGAAGTGGACATTCACCTTCCCGATTTTGGATTGTTAAGAAAGTACTTGAGGGATGGGGTTCCTCTGGATTTGGGTCTGGAATATAGGATTGTTCCTGCTTCCAGGCGTCATAAGCATTTAAAAAGGGGTCTACAGCGGCCTCAAGAAGGGCGGTTCCTGCAATAATCAGGACCGCGAATAAAGAAAAAAGCGCAATTTTTCGCATGGCATCCTCTCTTTTTTAGCTTTGAAGCATAAATGACTGAGGTTGAAAATATGTCAAGAAATAATCTCGTCAAAACCTAAAAGACTGATTCTGCGATAAACTGCAGAATTTTTATGATTTTGAGATGATAAAAAAAGGCTCCGAAAGAATCCGGAGCCAGATTGTCTTGTTTGGGTATAATTACTTCAGAATCACCAGCTTGCGGGTTTGGTTAAAAGAAGGTGTGCTGAGTTTATAGAGGTAGATTCCGCTTCCGCAGGCAAGGCCGTTGGAGTCGGTTCCGTTCCATTGGATGTTGTGATTTCCCTGCCCCACTTGATAGGTTTTAACAACCTGTCCAGCAAGGTTTACGATGCTCAGGGTTCCGGTTTCACCAGCTTTCAGGCTCACTTCGATGTTGGTGATGCTCCCGGCACTGAAGGGGTTGGGGTAGGCATTTTTCAGCGCGATAATTTCAGGATCAACCCCAGGGCTATCGCCACCGATATTCACGGTGACGCTGACCGGGCCGTGGAAGCTGCTGGCGTTATACTCAACAGATTCCAGCCAATAATAGTAGGTCTGACCCACCATCACATCATAATCCATCACATTATAGCTGGAGGTTTGGCTGGTATTGGTGGCAGGAACCATGGGATGGTCAATCAGCATGGCGCCGCTTTGATCAGCACTGGTGTTGCGATAGACGCGATAGCCCAGCATCTGGCTTTCAGTCTGGCTGGTCCAGGCGATGTTCACAAACATGTCGCTGCTGAGGGTGGCGTTGAAGCTGCTGAGTTCCACTGGATTCACACCTTCGATAATGATGGTGAATTCAAAACTGGAGCTCAAAGGTGGTTCGCCATCATCGGTGGCCACCATCGTCACTAGATAGGTTCCCACGTTGGAAGGGAGCGCGGTCAAAGTGAATTCGATCTCGCAGGTATTTCCGGGAGTCATCACATAGCTCATTCCGGTTGGGATTAAGTGATCCACCGTGGCGGTGGTAATTTGTCCCTCTTCAGGAGAAATGACGGTGACGGTGAAGGTCCAAGTATCGCCAACCGCCAAAGTAACCGTGGGCGGATCTGGATATGTAACGAACACTGGAGGAAGGTTTTCGGCCTCTAAGCCGGTGTTGAAAACAAAGAGTTTGCAATCCAGCCAGTCCACGCCGTCGTTGTTGTCGTAGGGGCCGTCATAGTCCGTCCCCGCATGGTCAAACCTGCCGATCTGAGCATAGTCCACTCCGTTTCCATGATTGATGCCAACCGTTGCAGCCGAACCACCAAAGCCGCCCGAGCCACCCGAAGCGTTACCTGTGGTCCAACTCATGTCCGCGTAGCTGAAAGCGACGTTATTTCCCAATCCAATGGGTGCGAAAGTGCCGTCGGAAATCACCACTTCGAAAGTGTTTAATTTGTCTGTGCCATTGGACCAAACGGTGTAATAGCCAACATGGTCCCAAATCACCACCAAGTTGTTGTCTTCGATCCGATACCATACGGTTCCGGCTCCACGGGTATCCACATCGGCAAAAAACGGTGCCACCATCGGACTGCCACTGATGGGAAAACCCCAGGGGGTGTAGCTGGAATAGCCACCATCAAAGGTGAGGTTACCGTTGTTGTTAATCCACAGTTGTGTGTACTCTGTTCCATAGAGATAGAAAGTGAAAGGAAGATTGATTGGTCCAAGAAAACCATCATCGTTGGGTGTCATCGCCTGGGTGAAAGTGTCCGCATCGTAGGGGACTACAAGCGGGCAATCCCGAGTCAAATTATGAGGGGTGTTGAAAGAATTGGAAGCCTGCCCCGGTTTTACAGGGCTGGGGGTTTCCTGAATTTGCTTGATTTTCCAAGCATCATAGTCTGCAGACGGATATGTGGCTTTGGCATTCATCGCGCCGATGCCGATAACCATCAAGGTGACGAACAATACGATCATATTTTTCTTCATGTGTTCTCCTTGTTTTTGTATTGAGGCATGCACACTGTCTTTTTTAAATATTCTGTCAATGAAATAAATCTGGATTTTTCTTTTTATAAGTCTCCTTGGAATATTGTTTATGAACCTTAATTATCCATATTGGAGGGTGTTAACGATGTTGAAATAAATCAACAACATATCAGAAAGAGGTGGTTTTTTATGAAGGTCGTTCGATAATTTGGCATAACCGGGTATTCGGGATGGACTTCGAAGGCTGGAAAATATGGGAGATATTGGGCAATCGCGATGCCAACCTAAAATTCATGAGATTATTTGTATTGCAGAACCCAAAAGAATCGAAAAAAGAAAGTGGTGGAGCTAAGGGGATTCGAACCCCTGGCCTGAACATTGCGAACGTTCCGCTCTCCCAGCTGAGCTATAGCCCCACTTTCTTTTTTAACACACACTGTCTCACATTTGGAGACGTTGTTTTTTACCTCAAATCTTCAAGCAGTTCTTTTGTCAAGGACAGTTTTGTTTCCACCTCGGTAAAGCGCTGTCGCTCTTTTTCCACCACTTCAGGCTTGGCATTTTTTACAAAGTTTTGGTTGTTCAACTTGGCGTTCACCGAGTTCAGCTCTTTTTCCAGTTTTTCCACCTGTTTACCCAGGCGGACGCGCTCCGCCTCGAGATCAACGAGACCCTTGAGAGGCAAGAATATCTCGATATTTCGCACCACGGCGGCAATGGAGGCTGGTGGTTTGGACAGATCCTGCGCCACTTCCAAGCTTTCCACCTTGGCCAGTTTGGCGAAATATGACTCATAGCTTGCGAAAAGCTCTTTTTGGCGCTCCTCCCCCACGCGGATGCTCAGGTTTATCCCCGCGCCGGGGCTAAGATTTATCTGTTTGCGCAGGTTACGCACCGCTGAGATGCTTTCCTGTATGAAAGCCATGTCGTCCGCGATGTTGGGATCAATCATACTTTCATCCGGCTCCGGGAATGCAGCCATAATGAGGGCTTCCTCCGGTTGAGGGAACACACTTTTCACGCTTTGCCAAATCTCTTCCGTAATGAAGGGCATGATGGGATGCAGCAGGCGCATGGAGGCTTGCATCACATCCAACAATATATAAAGAGCTGTGCCGCGGGAAGCTGGGTCGCCGCTGTTCAGCCTGTCTTTGGAAAGTTCAATGTACCAGGAGCAGAATTCATCCCAGATGAATTGAAATACGCATTGCCCGGCGTCGTTCAGGCGCAGGTTTTGATAGTGCTCCGCAGCATCGCGGGCGGTTTCCTGCAGTCGTGAATAAATCCAACGGTCTGCCAGTTCAAGCTTTAAATCCTCTTTAGTAGGCAGATTTTCGCCCTCCTGAATGTTCATCATGATGAAGCGGAAGGCGTTCCAAATCTTGTTGGCAAAATTCCGCCCCGTTTCCAGAATGGCATCGCTGTAGGTCACGTCCGCGCCCTTGGGCGTGCCAAAAACCATGGAAAACCGCAGCGCGTCGGCGCCCACTTTTTCGATGATGTCGATGGGGTCGGGTGAATTACCCAGAGATTTGCTCATTTTGCGTCCCAAATCATCTCGCACAGTACCATGCAGCAAAACGGTGTCGAAAGGAATGGTGTCTTTGAAATGCAGGGTGCTCATGATCATGCGTGCCACCCAAAGGTAGATGATTTCCGGTGCGGTAATCAACACCTGGGTGGGCAAAAAGCGCTTTAAATCCTCAGTTTCGTCGGGCCAGCCCATGGTGGAAAAAGGCCAAAGCCAACTGGAAAACCAGGTGTCCAAAACGTCTTCATCCTGGCGAATCTTGCCGCCACAATCCGCACATTTTTCCGGTTTTTCCACCGCAACCACCATCTTTTCGCAATCTTCGCAGTAAAAAGCCGGAATACGGTGTCCCCACCAGATTTGGCGCGAAATGCACCAATCCCGGATGTTATTCATCCAGTGCATATAAACTTTGGTCCAGCGTTCAGGCTGGAAGCGGACTTCGCCGTTTTCAACCACTTCGATGGCGCGTTTGGCCAACGGTTTCATTTTCACGAACCATTGATCTGAAAGATATGGCTCGATGCTGGTGTGACAACGATAGCAATGGCCAACCGCGTGTTCGTGTTTCTCAATTTTTTCCAACAGCCCCTGCTCTTCAAGCATTTGCACAACTTTGGCGCGGGCTTCATTGCGGTCCATGCCTTCAAAATCGGCACCGGCTTCGGCGTTCATGATGCCATGTTCGTCCATCACCAGAAGCTGGGGAAGCTGGTGGCGCTGGCCAATCTCAAAGTCGTTGGGATCATGCGCCGGAGTCACTTTCACGCAACCCGTGCCGAATTCCAAATCCACAAATTCATCCGCGATCACAGGAATCACGCGTCCCGTGAGGGGAAGCGCGACCTCTTTGCCAACGATGTGTCCAAAGCGTTCATCCCGAGGGTTTACCGCCACGGCTGTATCACCCAACATGGTTTCCGGGCGTGTGGTTGCCACTACCAGATGTCCGCTGCCATCTTTGAAGGGATAGCGGATATACCAAAGATTTCCGCTTTCATCCTCGTGTTCCACCTCGTCGTTTGCCAACGCTGTCACACAGCGTGGACACCAGTTGATGATATATTTTCCTTTGTAGATCAGGCCTTCATCATAAAGCCTCACAAAAACTTCCTTCACAGCCCGGGAAAGCATTTCGTCCATGGTGAAACGCTGACGCTCCCAATCGCAGGAAGCGCCCAAAAGCTTGAGCTGATCGACGATGCGGTCGCCTTTTTCCTGTTTCCAAGCCCAGATGAGTTCCAAAAGCTTTTCCCTGCCCACATCGTGGCGGGTTTTGCCTTCACGCGCCAGCTCTTTTTCCACCATATTCTGGGTGGCGATGCCGGCGTGATCCACACCTGGAAGCCAAAGCGTAGGCTGTCCCAACATGCGATGGAAGCGGATCACAACATCCTGCAGGGTGTTGTTTAAAACGTGACCCATGTGCAGAATGCCAGTGACGTTTGGCGGCGGGATTAGAATCGTGAAAGGCGGCTTTGAGCTGTCTTCCACGGGACGGAAATAACCTTTTTCCTCCCAAAACCGATACCATTTTCTTTCAATTTGGGCTGCTTCGTAAGTTTTGCTGATCTCCATTTCGTTTCCTTCAAATAAATCGTGTTTATGACCATCCAGGCCGTATAAAACAGTGTGAATAACAAAAATTCATCGACCGCGTTCTCAGTCAAGCAATTCTTGCGTGAACCGTTTCAGAACAGGCCTTGACACTTTTTTGGGATAAGACAAAACCCGGCCTTCAAGACCGGGTTTCGCCAAGTCTGATATTATATTTTATTTATTTCAAAATAACCATTTTGCGGGTCTGGCTCAATCCACCCACGTTGAGGCGGTAGAAATAGATACCGCTGGCGCAGGTCTGACCTTGGCGGTCAATTCCGTTCCAGACAACATTGTGGGCACTCTGGCTCAGAGGAAAGGAAGCCACGCGCTGGCCGCTGAGGTTATAAATTTCCAGACTGCCGCTGTCCCCGGCTTTGATTTCCACAGGAATACTGGTTTGAGCACCGCTGATGAAAGGATTGGGATGCGCGAAGCCCAGATTGCTGCGTTCGGGCAGTGAAGGCGTCTGGGTTTCGGAGATATTGATGTTCACAGGGCCAAAGAATTGGTTGCTGCCGTTCATGTCGATGCTTTCAAGCCAGAACCACCAGGTTCCCGGATGGTCGAATTCGCTGGCAGTGAAGCTGTATTGAGCGCCACAACTGCAATTTTGAGCCGGAATGAGCACGGGAGTCAGGCTTACGGCTTGGCTCAGGTTTTCGCTGTCGGATTGCAACACGCGGAAACCAATCATATCGGTTTCAGAGGCTGTGCTCCAGTTCAGGATGGCCTGGTTTCCACCGGTCAAAGTGGCAGTGAAACCACTCAGGACCACCGGTGTAACTTCGCCGTTTTCTTCCTCTTCGGCAAGGAGGTGAAATTCAAAATCATGGTAGGAAGATGTAAACGTCGTGCCTGAAACCACACCTTCCATCTCGATGATAACTTTGTAGCTGGGGGCAAAAAGTTCCGCCCATTCAGGATCGCTGTTCGCAAGATCCACATAACCAAAACCGCGTCCTTGCTGGCCATGGAAGATGCCGGGGCCGATGTTATCGTTCTCGCTCCAATTAAAAGACGGCGTCAAACCCATGCCGGCGATATAGTCTCTAATCTCAGCGCCGGCGGGGTAGGGAGTTGTAATCTCAAATTCCATATCCACGATCTGCAGTTTGGGTTCGCCGTTCAGGCTCAAATAACCATTGGAATATGAATAGGTGCGAATGTCGCCGGATTCAGATGGAGTGTCCCAGGGATTTTCGGAATTCACCAGGTTTGTCCTCACCAAATTTGTACGCGTGAAGGGGCTGAAGCTCAAACCGATGTTCATCGGATCCAAGTGCGGCATTCCATCCGCGGCGATGCACTCGATCTGGGTGCCAGTGCTGCCGGGAACTGGATCTTGGATTTTTACTGTATCCTCAGCATAGTAGTGTAAAAATGGATACATCGTGTAAAGCGGGCCGCTTCCGAATGAGAACCAGTTTCCATCATGTGTCATAAACGAAGGACTGTCAAAATCGAAAATCCAAAAGCTGTTGCGATCGGTACCTTCCAAATTTTGGATATCGAAACTGAAGAGGGGATAAGTTTCAGCGGACAGTAGACCCGCGATCAGAAGCAACGCGAAAATCGTCACTAAACGCTTGCCCATCAGGTTTATACGTTTCATAATTATGTCTCCTTGATTGAGAAATTAAACTTAAAAGACAAGACTGCCAAACCGGCTATTTTTGGCAAGTCTTTTTTACAAAATCGATTTGTTCATGACCAAAAAGCGTGGATAGCAGAGCCGTTATGGCGCTGGAAATGGATAGAGCCGATACGGTTTTGCGCCCATTTTGCCATCTGACTCTAATAATTGTTTTGACAAAAAAGCCAAAGATATTTTAAGGTGCATTCAACAGAAAACATTGATGGAGAGAAAGATGAGCAACGATGTGATCCAATATTTCCTGGAACTGATTGCCATAGACAGCGAATCTGGTGACGAACGTGCCATGATGGACCGCCTGCGTGAAGATTTGGAAAAACTGGGCGCGCGGGTCGAGGAAGACGGCGCCTCAAAAAACACTGACGGAAACGCTGGCAACCTGCACGCACTGATTCCGGGGAAAATTGATAAAAAACCAATTTTGTTTTGCGCCCACGCGGACACGGTTCGTCCTGGAAAAGGCATCAAAGCCATCCGCGAAAATGGTCGCATTCGCACTGATGGCACCACTGTTTTGGGCGGTGACGACAAATCCGGCATCGCCGAAATCGTTCAGGGCATCCGAGAAGTTGTGGAAAGTGGACAGGACCACGCGCCAATCGAGATTTTAATCACTGTGGCGGAAGAAATTGGTCTTCTGGGAGCAAAATATTTTGATAAAAGCAAGCTGACTTCGGCATTTGGCTACGCTTTCGATTCCCACCGGGTTGGAGACTTGGATGTGGGCGCGCCGGCTCAGAATTCCATCAAAATCGATATTTTTGGAAAGGAAGCCCATGCCGGGGTGGAGCCTGAAAAGGGGCTGAATGCCATCCGCGTGGCTTCTGAAGCCATCTCCGCCATGCCGCTGGGACGTATCGATTTTGAAACCACTTGCAATATCGGCATTATCGGTGGAGGAACCGCCACAAACATCGTCCCGAACAGGGTTTTAATCAAAGGTGAAGCCCGCAGTCACAATGCTGTGAAATTGGAGCAGGTGAGCGCAGATATGCGCCAAGCGGTTGAAAGTGTGGTGCAAAGGCATGAGGGTTCGTCCTTTAAATGGATAATGAACCAAGAATATGCTGCCTTCCGTATCGATGAAAACGAAGAGCCTGTGCGGCTGGCGCTGGAAGCACTTAAAAATCTGGACATAAGAGCCGAGGTGACCGTCGGCGGTGGAGGCAGCGATGCCAACATCATCAACGCCTCTGGTTTACCCATGATTATCTGTGGAACCGGCATGAACAAGGTCCACACTGTGGAGGAAGACATTGAGGAAGAAGAACTTAGGCGTGGCGCAGCGTTCGTTGCCCAGTTGATCCGGATTTATTCCCGGGGAGAATGAGATGCTGTTGGATATAAGCTTGATCGGATATGGAAAGATGGGCAAAATGATTGCCTCCTTGGCAGAGGAATATGGCTGTCGGGTGAAATCCATCATCGATCCCAGTGTGGAAGGCTGTGAAAGCCAGATCCGGCCAGAAATATTGGGCGAGGTTTGCCTGGATTTCAGCCTGCCGGATTCGGTTTTGGAAAACATCCGTAAAATCACCGCGGCAGGAAAAAACATTGTTGTCGGCACCACGGGCTGGAACGATAAACTTCCTGAAGTGGAGCAAATGGTTAAAGAGCATAATGTTGGCCTGGTTTACGGTGCGAACTTTTCCATCGGCATGAATCTTTTTACCCGCGTTGTGAAATATGCGGCTTCCATCTGTGACAAGTTTCCCATCTACGACGTCTGTGGCTGGGAAATGCACCATAACAACAAAGCGGACAGCCCTTCCGGAACCGCGATTCAACTGGCAGAAAC
>JAAYKA010000067.1 GCA_012522635.1 Candidatus Cloacimonadota bacterium | reverse complement strand
CTTCACCCGGGTTCCAAAAGCGGGGGAATTCGGGTGGTTGGGATATTCGCTGGGGTCGGTGATTAAAATGACGCCTTCCTCGCTCCAGACGGGTTTAACGAACAGCGACTGGTTTTCGGTGGGAGTGCGGTTTAGCAGAATCTTGCTGCCATTTCCGCCGCAAACCACCAAGTCCAACAAGCCATCCCGGTCGAGGTCTGCGGTGGCGTTTCCCCAACCGTTAAAAACTCTGGCACCGCTCAGGAAAGTGATATCGGTAAAGGTTCCGTCTCCATTGTTGTGATAGAGGTAGGAGCGGTCGTTTTCATACACAGAGCTGATGAAGAGGTCTGGCAGGCCGTCGTTATCGGCATCAAACCAAAGTGGGTCGGAGTGCAGTTCGTCATAAGTGATGCCGGCTTCACGGGTGATGTCTGTAAATTGCCAAAAGCGCAAAGTGTCCCCCGCCACCACACGGAAACCGGGGCCATCGTTGCGCAAAAGCATGCTCACATCAGAAAATTCGATGTAACGTGGATGGGCAAGGTTGGCGATGAATAAATCGAGATCGCCATCGTTATCGATGTCTGCCCAGTCGGCACCGATGCTATGACCGAAATAGCCGTCTTTGAAATGTCCTGCCAAACCGTTTTGAGCGGCAATATCCCGATATTTGCCATCGGTCAATTCCCAGCAGAAATTGCGGTTGAGCCGATAGTTTGTCACCAGGATTTCCTGAATGCCATCGTTGTTGAAATCAGCCGGAGCCACGCCTCGTCCAGCCAATCCGGGTTGGGTGGCGTAGGGAGGATCCCAAAATCCGAGTTCTGAGCTGGCATCGCTGAAATAGCCCTCTTCATTTTTCCAAAAATAATCCTCAAATCCGGCACGGCTTTGCCACTTTTCATAGTTTGCGACGTAGAGGGAGGGATATCCACTTCCCTGCAAATCAATCCAGGTGGCGGCTTCGCTGGGAAAACCGTCATCAATATCGCCGGCGCGTTCATTTACTTTAACGAATCTTCCATCGCCCTGGTTTTTCATCAAGGCGTCGCCCACATCGTCGCTGTGGTGAGAAATGCTCACAAAATCCAGTAAGCCGTCACGGTTGAAATCCGCCCAAAGCCCGCCGCTGGATTTTAAGCGGCTGAGGTTTGCTTCTTCGCTGATGTTTTCAAAGCTCTGGCCTTCAAGATTGCGGTACAAAGCGCTGCCGTTGAAAAGAAGGTCCGACCAGCCATCGTTGTCGAAATCTCCAATGGCAATGCGGGAATAAGCAATATCGAAAGGATGTTCCTCAAAAATGATGCCTTCGTAGTTCATCAGGGCGCGAGCCCAATCCATAATCTCAAGATTCACGTCCAGTTTTTGGCGCAGGGTTTCCAAGGATTGCAGGCAAGGGTTCTCAAATTTGCGACGGGGCGAACCCAAGATTAAAGATTGAACATAGCTTTCAGCCGCTTCCAGCAGATAGTGTTGGTTGGAGCACAGGGAGAGAAGCCGACCTTTCCAATAGAGCAATTCCGCTTGTTCACCACGATCGTTATTGGCAAACTCAAGTTCATTGAGCTCATTTAAAAGTTGTACAAAATTGTCGTCTGGTTCAGGCAATAGAGCGCAGAGCTCTTCTTCATCGCCCCAGAACCCCAAAGTGGATAAAAGATAATAGTAGCTGGCTTTAACGCGGGTGAACCGCAGCCTGGTTTTCCATTCGACGGGGTCAAACAGGTCGTAAACGACGCGCGCGGAACCATTATCCTGATAATCTCGTAAAGCTTTATCCAACATATAGATGGTTTGATTCAAGACGAGCGCGTTGTCTGAACACTGGCGGCGGTAACCCGGACTCAGTAAATAGAGGGCGGAAATATAGAGGTGAACGCAGGAATCAAAAGCCTGGGCTTCGATGGCTTTGTCCATTTCAGCATAATTTCCGGTGGAAGAATGATGATAAAGTTTATAGTAATAAGCAGCTTGTCCCCAGTCCGATACAGGGAAGTTACGTTCAAAATCCGCAATCATGGCCAAAGCCAAAGAATCCGAACTCTCGACACTAATCTCATCAATCTTTTGACGAGCCAAGTCTTCGATGGCAGGGTTGAAACTGTCCAGGTGGCGAATCACTTCCAAAAGCTCCGCCTCGGGTGTGCCATAAAGCACGTGGTCCAGAAGCGCGCGTTCGTCCGGAGCGGTGAATTCATCCTGAAGCTTTAGTCTGGTTTCCTCGAAGCTGAAGCTGTCCAGATAGAAAAAATCTGCCAATCTCAGCCATTCCAGCGCGGCTTTCAGGTTGTGATGATTCAGCGCCAAAAGCTCATGACAGCGCAGTTCCAGCTCCCAGTCGCCTCCACGTTGGGCATATTCCAAGGCAAGCTCGATATCTTCAGGGTTTCCCTTCAAAAGCTCATCCACCTTGGTTTCGTGCTTTTCCAAAATGTCGAAAAACTCCCTGTCCAACAGCCATTTAAACTCTTCATGGCTGATGGCGAACAACAGCGTGCCAAATAGAAAAATGAACACAAGAATCCGTTTCATGGCCTGTTTTTCAGCTCGGTAATCAGTTTTTCCATGTCCTCGGGACTGAAATGGTAGCTCGCGTTGCAAAAATGGCAAACTGGGTCGATGCCATCTGCCATTTCCTGGAGTTCATCCAGTCCCAAAAGAAGCAGAGCCCGCTCAAACTTTTCTCGGGAGCAGTTGCATTTGTAGCGCAAATCCCCGGCGGGCTGCAGGTTCAGTTCCTGTTCTGGAATAACGAAACGGGTGATGATTTGCGGTAGAGAGAGCCCCATATCCATGAGGTCGGAAACGTTGGGGGTTTTTTGAAGCGCGGCGCTGATTTCATCCGCCAGAGCGGGATCAGCCTGGGGCAATTGTTGGATGATGAAACCGCCGGAAGCCCGCACCATCGCGTTTTGGTCAATCAAAACGCCCAGGTTCACAGCGGTGGGAACCTGTTCTGAAAGTTCGAAATAGTGAGCCAGGTTTTGGGCGAGTTCACCCTCGCTGAGTGGGGTGGTGCTGACGGTTGGTTTTTTGTTTGGATAGGCTCGGATCACGCTTAGGGTGCCTTTGCCCAAATTGCGGACGGGAAAGAAGTTTTCCTCCGCGTTGTCCAGCCAAAGCTGAGGCTGGAAGGCATATCCGCGCAAGTCGCCAGTTCCACTGCAAATCATCAAAGCTCCGCGCACGGGTCCATCACCTTCCAAACGCAGGGAAATTTCCGCTTCGGGAACCTTGAGATCCAGGCTCATCAAGGCTGTGGCGGATATCATTTTACCCAAAAGCAAGGTGTTGATGGGGGAGAGGTCGTGCAAATCCCGCGCCATCTGGGCAGTGTTTGTGGAATCCACCGCCAAAACCCGAAATTGTCCATCGTGGGCGGTTCCCCGCCAAAGCATATCATCGTGTGCCATATTCCATCCAGTTTCCCCAGACTCTCGTTCCGGGGTAATAATGTGTTAAAATCTCATCGTAATCGCGTCCTTCCCGCGCCATGCGCAAAGCGCCAATCTGACACATTCCGACGCCATGACCGGAGCCGCGTCCCTTCAAGGTGAGGGTTCCTTTCGGATAGATTACCACGCGGCCATGATCATCCTCCACAAAAGATCCCTGAATGTAGAAAAAAGAAGAGCGAACGTTGTCAAAAGCCTGGCGAATTTTGTATTCGCTGGTGAGACGAACGGTTTTATTTCCGTAAAAAGTGATGTCGATAATACGCCCGGATTCACCACGGCGATTGATTACCAGATGATCCAGCCTACTGAGCCCCAAATTCTTGGCCAGTTGATTTGAGCTGATTTCTTTGGTCCAGGAAAGAGCGCTGTTTTCCCAAGACGAGCCGCCTTGAACCAGAGCCATATCTGTAATCCAATGTCTGGCTTGGCTTTCATCACTAAAATCCCAGGAAGCTGCTTCAGAAAAACATTCCACACCCACCAAATGTGGCATGGTGTCTCCGCCCCAGATATTGCCGCAGGAATCGGTTTTCCCACCACAGGCGCTGTGATAGGTGGTGTCCGCAATGCGACCACCCAGGATGAGAACCTGGTTCTGGGTGGAAAACACCGCTTCCCGAACAGCGTCGTTTTGTTGGTGTTTACCCTTGTAAACCTGGCAGTGGGTGGTGTTGCAGAGGTCATAGCCGTCATTTTTATGCCGATTGTTCAAAAGCAGCCCCAGAGCGTGCGTGCGAGCAGCCACAGCCTGAGCTTTCAAGGCTTCCAGCGGCGCGCTGGGACCAATCTCGTTGGGAACCACCCCAGCCACATATTCATCCAGGGCCACAAGGTGCGTGACCACCAGGTTTGAACCCACAATCTTGAGCACAAACTCACCGCTGAAACCAAGTTTTACCCCACCTAAAAAGATGGGCTGTGAGCTTGTAAAATGCAGAGGTGTTTCCAGATAGGTTTTGCTGCCTCCAGCGCCATTCACACAAATGGTGGGGCTTTGCAGAGGCAGAGCGGTGATTTGTTTTTCGTTTTTTTGGTTGGCTTTGGTCCAGGCAAGCGCAGAAGCTTTATCCGAAAAACTATTTGAATCGAACACCAGATTTTCACGTAGGATTACCAGCGAAGAATCCTGCCACTTGAAGCTTTCGCGCAAATATCCGTCAGAATCATCGCTCCAGGGCTCCACCCGTTCCAGATAGCCCCAATTCATCATGGTGGCGGGGTTTTCCAAGGAAATATTCAAAGGGGTATGCAAAATCCTGGATACAGGCGAATCCGCTTCGTTGAAGCCTATTTCGGCAATTCCACTTTCCGCGGTCAGAGCAATCTTTTGTCCCGAGCAAAGTAAAACCTCGATGAACAGCTCGCCATCCTGATACGCGGCAGCGTTCAAGCCGGAAAGAGTCAGAAGAAAAAAGCTGATGAATAGATAAAGAATAAGGTTACCAGAACATTTGCTTGAACCGGTGCTTGAAGTTGGAATCGTGCGACTTTCAAGTCGAAATCCCAGACCTGATGTCCCACACCGGAAATCTGACAACAAAAACACCACTCACCTGACAGAGGAACCGGGTGGACAGGGTTTATCCGGGGAAAGCAGAGCCAATCCTTGTCCGGTATCCACAGCCAGAATCATGCCCTGGGATTGGACTCCCCGAATGGTTTTGGGCTCCAAATTCACCAACATCAGCACTTCTTTTCCAATGATATCCTGAGGCTGATAATGTTCCGCGATGCCGGCAACGAGCTCTCTCTGCTGATTTCCGATATCCACTTTCAGATGCAGCAGCTTGTTGGTCTTTTTCACCGGAGCCGCTTCCAGAATCTTCGCCATTCTCAGGTCCAGCTTGGCAAAATCGTCGTAGGAAATGAGTTCTTTGATGGGTTCCGTCTCATCTTTGGTTTCACCTGAGCCTTGCCGCAAGCTCTCAATCTCTCTTTCGATGACGGCATCTTCCAATTTGAAGAAAAGCGGTTGCGCTTCGCTGAGTTCATAATCCGCTTGCAGATCCGGTTTTTCCCAGTTACGCAAAGCTTCCAGCCCCATCATCAGGCGCAGGCGATCCATGCTTTTGGGCATGATGGGATAAAGCGCCACAGACGCCAGACGCAACAGGCTGATGCAGACCCAAAGTGTTTCCTCCACCTGTTTGGGGTTTTCCTTGATTTGCACCCAGGGTTTGCGTTCGTCAAAAAAGCGGTTGCCGATGCGGGCGATATCGATACCGAGGCGGGAATTGTTTTTCACCTGATATTCACGGTAACCGGCGTCAATTTGCTCAAAAATGCGCTCAGCTTCATTCAAAACCGTCTTCGCATCCTCGCTCAAGTCCGGATGAGCAATTTTCCCGGCGAAATTCTTCCATGAAAAAGCGAAAACACGGTTTGCCAAATTACCCAAAACGTTGTTCAGGTCTCCATTTATCTTTTGCTGAAAATCCCGGAAGGAGAAATCGCTGTCACCTTTTTCCGGCGCGTTGCAGGCCAGGTAATAGCGCAGGTAGTCGGCGGGGAATTTCTGGGCGAATTCATCCACCCAGATTGCCCAGTTGTTGCTGGTGGAAATCTTTTGCCCTTCCAGGTTCATAAATTCGTTGGCTGGAATATCGTGAGGGAGGCAATAGCTGTGTTTTTGACCCATCAACACAGCCGGCCAGATGAGAGCGTGGAAGATGATGTTATCCTTGCCGATGAAATGAACCAGCCTCGTTTCGGGGTCGAGCCAATAGTCTTTCCAGCGTTCCGGTTCGCCAATTTTTTCCGCCCATTCGATGGTGGAAGAGATATATCCAACCGGGGCCTCGAACCAAACGTAGAGCACCTTGTCTTCAGCTTCTTTCAGCGGAACCGGCACTCCCCAGCTCAAATCACGGGTGATGGGACGCTCCACCAAACCTTGTTCCAACAGGTTCAACATGAAGTTGCGGACGTTTTCCTTCCAATAATCCTTGGTGGCAATCCAGCGTTCCAGCTTTTCGCTGAAGTCGTTCAATTGCAAATACCAATGGGTCGTTTCGCGGATGACGGGCTCGTTTCCGCAAATCTTGCAGCGGGGCTCGATGATGGTTGTGGTTTCATATATCTGACCACAACTGTCACATTGGTCACCACGTGCTCCGGGAGTCTGGCAGCGAGGGCAGATTCCCTCCACATACCTATCCGGCAAAAACCGTTTATCATGTTCACAGTAGAATTGGCGGGTAACACGGGGAATGACGTGCCCCTCATCGTAAAGCGCGCTGAAAAACTCCTGTGAAAGCTTGTGATGAGCCGGCCTGGCGGTTCCGGAAAAATTATCAAAATTGATATCCAGGGAGTCGAACGCCGCTTTTATCGAGGCGTGATAATGCTGCACCACCTCGAGGGGGCTAATCCCCTCTTTGTCCGCGGAAATGGAAATGGGGGTACCATGTTCGTCTGTGCCGCAAATATAGATTACATCTTCATTGTGCAGCCTCAGCCATCTCACAAAAATATCCGCCGGCAGATAGGCTCCGGCAACGTGACCAATGTGCAGCCTGCCGTTGGCGTAGGGAAGCGCGCTGGTAACCAAATATCTCATTGTTCATCTCCAAAAAAAGTATTGTGCAAGGCGCACAGGCAGTCCTGCGTTTGAACCGAAGGCAGCAACAGCCCGATGTTCAGATTGCCGGGAGCCACACGGAGGATTTGGAAATCCCCGCAGGCTTGAATCACCCGGTTCAGAATCTGTGGATCCGCCTCAATTCCCAGCCCCACGAGGGTGACCCAGCCCAAGCCTTCCTCACGGGCTTGGACCTCAATCCCATTTTGCTGCAGCAGAAGTTCCGTGTCGCTTTTATATTTGTTTTCGATAAAGATTTCCAGGCTATCCTGACGAATCTCATAGCGGAAAATCTCGATATGGGAACCAATGTTGAAGAGCTCCACCGCTTTTTCTGCGGGGAGAACCAGCCTCAAAAGCCCTTCCTTGTGGGTGATGGCAGTTATCTTTCTATTTTCCATGTGGGTTGAATTCCTTTTTATCTGATGGATGAGCGTGCCCTGGGCAAAACTGAAGGAACTCTTCAGCTCCACCGGGATGTTGAATCTTTGGGCAAATTCCACCGCCCTGGGGTGCAAAACTCTTGAGCCGCCATTTGCCAAAGCCAACATTTGGGAGTGGTCAATTTCTTTCAATAAACGGGCTTGGGGCACGATGCGTGGATCCGCGCTGAAAACGCCATCCACATCGCTGTAGATTTCACATTTTCCAGCCTCCAGATAGCAGGCCAGAGCAACCGCAGAGGTGTCGGAACCGCCCCTTCCCAGAGTGGTAATTTCCTTGGCTTGGCTAACGCCCTGGAAGCCAGCCACAATCACGATTTTTCCCTGCTCCAATTCCTGATTGATACGAAAGGCGTTCACTTCCAGGATGCGCGCGTTTCCGTGGCGATTATCTGTGATAATTCCGCTCTGCGAGCCTGTGAACGAGATGGAGGAAAGCCCTTCTTTTTGCAAGGATAGCGAAAGCAGAGCCATGCTGATGCGCTCCCCCGCGGTGAGCAGCATATCCAGCTCACGCCGGGAGGGGTGTTCACAAATCTGGTGTGCCAGTTCCATGAGGTCGTCAGTGGTCTTTGCCATGGCGGAAACCACCAGCACAAGTGAATCTCCCGCGCGCTTTTGCCGCGCGATGTTGTGGGCAATGTTTTGGATAAGTTCGATACTGCCCACGGAAGTACCGCCAAATTTCTTTACGATTATCGCCATAGCTTTGCAAAAAATCCGAATTCTTGCCTTCTGTCAAGGCATTTTTTTTCTCCCCTGCG
>JAAYKA010000066.1 GCA_012522635.1 Candidatus Cloacimonadota bacterium | reverse complement strand
GCTGTTGACCCACATATTCGCTGCCAGATCCGGATGGTTGTATTGCACGCCCTGGTCGATGATGGCAACCACCACGTCGGGATGGCCCTTTTCAATGTTCCAAGCTTCGGGCAAATCGATGTCACAATCTGGAGTCCCGCCGGTTTGTCCGGTGTTGTGGTAATGCCACTGTTCTCCCAAGCGCGGGTCGTTTGGTGTCCAACGCGCCAAAAACTCCTGGGTGGCGTCATATTCTTCTCCTGGTAAAGCATAGAGCACTTTTTTGTACTCGGGTCCAGCCCATTGCAGATCTTTGTCCAAAGCGCGGTATGCCATCACGATGTCGCGAATGTCCGAGTCGCTTTGATAGTCAATCTCAAACCAAAGGTGCAAGCCCCATTCCACGTGGCGCCAGCCCCATTTTTTGTTTTGTTTGGGGTCTCCAAACAGCGGGATGATGCGGCTCACTCCGTGTTCATGGTTCAGCGCGTCCAAAGCCTCCAGACCAAAGCTTGGCAGGCTGCCATCTTGATAGATATAGCTTTGCGCCAAGGTGCTGTGCTCCTCGCTCAGTTTGATGCGGATATGGCCCATTTCCATGGCTTCATCCGGAATTTCGAAAATATCGATGAAAGGGCGTTCGCCAAATTTCGGTGTGGCAAACAGGGAAACTATTGCCAGGATGGCAAATACGGTAAAGAGGACCTTCGATCTTGTCATGGCTTGGGTCGTCTCCTTTAGATTGGATTCATTTTTGTTTTTAAAGCATTTATATGGAAAAAGCCAGAAATCAAATTGACCATATTTGTCAACCTCAAAAACTTTCGTTGTTTGACATATTGATGTTGTAACCTACTTGCAACAATGATATTGCAAGCATAACTGCTCAAGAGCGAGGCTTGTGTTTTGAGAAAAACCGTGCCTCGCCACCATTCGGATTTCAAACTTGTAGAATAGGCAGCCACTGGGTTTTGTCCAATAAAAAAGCCCCGCAACCCTCTGTGGGCGGCGGGGCAATTTATCCAAGATCTGGATCTATTTATTTTGCGGGCATTTCGCTGAAGGCTTTCACGTGGTAGAAGGCTTTGTCCAGCACTTCCGTATCTTCAAAAGTCAGCGAGGTGGTGGAGCCTATATATTCATATTCTCCATAGGGATCGAGAGCGCGATAGATGTTGTAGCCGCTGGCACCGTTCACTTCGTTCCAAGAGATGGTGACGCCGCCAAGGCTTTTTTCCACAAACACTTCCGGAGCTTCCAATTCCTGCGGAGCTTCCAACACGGAAACCAGCATCAGGTTGGGCCTGTTCATGGATGTGCTTCCACCGCTGAAAACGCCAGTTTGATCGCTGCCATCGTTGCGTGTAAAGCGGTAGCCGTTGTAGATATTTGTGGCCTGGGTGGCACCGGAGCGGCCGCTGTTTCCAATTTTGGAGAAGGCGGTGTCGAGCACGATGTTATCCACTCCGTTCCAAACGAAGGGGGTGTCCAGAGTGATGGGATCCCAGCCGGTTTGGGTGGGACGATAGGAAGCAGAACTCCAGACCGTGGCAAGGTTTGACTCAGGTATCCAGGAGCCGGCGTTTGTGGCAGAGGTATGTCCCATGCGGATAACGTAGTTCGGCATTGCCAAGGACGGCACGGAGGTAACATTGAACCCAACCTGGTGGAAGGTGATGGGACCATAAATACCCTGTGCGTTCAGTTCGGATTTGGTGTAAACGGATTGCCCATGCAGGCTTTGGTAGAAAACGTTGATGGGGCAGCCGTCGTTTGTATCGTTGCTGATGGTTCCATCACCGATAATCACAAATGTGCTGGCGTTGGGTGTGGCTTCCACTATGTTGGAGGGTTCCGCATCGCCATCTTCGTAGGACGCAACCACATAATATGAATAGGTGGTTCCGTTAGTTACGGAATTATCTGTATAAGTGAGGCTGTTTGTGCTGTCCAGGAAGCTGTCGTCGCGGTAAATCAGGTAAGATGTGGGGCTGCCGCTGGAAGGAGCGTCCCAATCCAGTTGCACCCAGCCATTTCCAGCTTCTGCGCCGAGGTTGCGGGCAGGATAGAAAAGTCCCACAGGCAGGTAAACCTGGAGTTTCAAGTTTGGAAGTTGGTCCGCCACCATCAGTTGTTGGGGCACAGAGTAGTCGTTACGTTCGCGGCGCACTTGGTTTGCGGAAGTGCTGCTGTAGGTCCAAAGCGGATGGTTGTAGGTGTCTCCATATTGGTAGCCTTTCACAATCAGCATGGCGAGGTTGGATTCACCGTCGTAGAAGAAAAGATCGTCCAAATCCACTTCCATCCAGCCGGTGACAGCATTGTTTGGGAAAATGCCATTGTAAACCAGTGTGTAGCCGTCGGTGCTGAGGCTACCGTTGACGAAGCTGCTTTGGGTGGTGTGTTTCAGGTAGATTTTCACATTTTGGATGGGGTCCACGTTCGAACCGCCGGCTTTGTTGAATCCCACAGATTTGATGTTACAGGCAGTGCCAATCTGCGAAGCCAGATAGACGGCCTCGTGGGAGCTGTAGCCAAAGGAACGATTTAGCGGATAAGCCTGGGTTCCACCGCCCTCACCGATGATGATGGTGGTCATGGGATTAGATGTGGGGTAGGCCGTCACGGTGTTTGATTGGTCGGATTCGTTTTCGTTGTAGAGCGCGGTCACGTAATAGTCGTAATAGATATTGTTAATCACGGTTTCATCGCGATGATGGAGGCCGGTGACAGTCACCAGATAACTGCCATCACGATAAACCTTGTATGCGTCAGGACCGACACCTTCCGGACCGGGCAAAGCCGGAACCTGCCAGGCAAGATCGACATATTCGTCCCCGGAAGTTTGAACCAATTCCTGTGGCTGAGGGTAATAGACACCCATTTCCGGGAAAATGATGTGGTCAAGCCAGGCGCAGTCGCTGCCGCCGCCCCAGAGATAGTCTTTCTTGTAAGTCCAGGTATAGGTGTGAGGACCTGCCAAAACGGGATAACTGACTTCCGTCCAGTTCACAGAGCCAGACCACTGGCCTTTCTGCTCGCCGTCGATGTAGAAACGCAGCCAGTCATAATCCTTTTCGGAGGATACTTTGATGCGGAAGCTGATATCGCCGGCGGAGACAGCCACAGCGGTGAGGCTGAGACTGGTGCTGCCGTTGTCGTTGATGGCGCCGGATTTTGCGGCATAGCTGCCTGTGAAAGCTTCATCATCCTGCACAATCCAAGGTATGGAGCTGTTATTCTGCCAGGGGAAAAGGCTGAAATCGCCTGTTTCGAAGCCTTCGTCCGGAGCATGAAGGAGGGTTACTTTCACGGAACGCTCAACGCTGTTTCCATCGTTGTCCCAAGCCACCACTTTGATGATGTGTTCGCCAAGTTCGCTGTTTCCGGTATTCCAGTCCCAAGAGTAGGGAGCGCTGGAATCAGTTGCCATAAATTCATCATCCAAATAGAAGTCCAAATGAGTGATGTAACCGTCAGTGTCAAATGCAGTTGCGGTGACGGTGACCAAACTGCCCTGGATCATGTGCTGACCTTTGACGGGGTGGGTGATGGAGCAGGAGGGCAGGGTCGGATCCACTGCCATCAAGGCTTTGTGGGCATTGACGCGGCCGGTGCCGAGCGTGCCTTCAAAACCAAGATTCACGCCGTAATTGTCGTCCGTGGTATTGCGGATGATGTTCGCCAGTTCGATGTTATCGATGGTGCGGCCGTTGCGATGGGTGTAGGAAAGCACAAGCGCGGCGATTCCTGAAACGTGGGGACTTGCCATTGAAGTTCCCTGGAAAAAACCGTAACCGTTTCCGCTGACGCAGCTGAGAACGCCTTTTGAGTCGCCACCGGTGAGGTCTCCACCCGGAGCAGAGACATCAATCCATGTGTCATAGTTTGAATACCAGGCGCGGCCATCGATGTTATTTGTTGCAGCCACAGCGAAAGAACCGCTGTAGCAGCCAGGATACCAGAGGCCTCCGGCGTTGCTGTTGCCAGCGGAGAAGATCGTAATGCCGCCATCCATAACTTCGCCGCCGCCATTAACGTTGAAATAGTCGATGGCGTCCAAAACGGATTGATCGTAGGCACCGATAAAATCGTAGCCCCAGCTATTTTGGTTGATGGCAGCGCCGTTGTCGGCAGCGTAAACCATGGCAGTTTCAAAACCGCCGTCTCCAGCCAAAGCACCAAAAACCTGGCAGGTCATCAGTCTGGCACCAGTGCCGGCACCGTTTCCACCAGCCACTCCAGCAACGCCGACAGCGTTGTTGTTCACCGCGGCCACAGTACCGCCAACGTGGCAGCCGTGGTCACCGGGGTCGATGGTATTGCTTCCCTGCACAAAATTGTAGCCGTGAATGTCGTCGGTATAGCCGTTTCCATCGTCGTCCATGTTGTTTCCAGGAATTTCACCGGGATTTGTCCACATGGCGCCAGCGAGGTCGGAATGGTTGACTTGAATACCTTGGTCGATGATGCCGATAATCACCGCGGGATGGCCTTTTTCGGTGTCCCAAGCTTCGGGTAGATCGATGTCGGCATCAGGGGTCCCACCGCTTTGTCCGGTGTTGTGATAGTGCCATTGTTGGCTGTAGCGCGGGTCATTTGGGGTCCAGCGGTCCATCGTTTCCACAATCTGTGCGGCTTCTGAGCCACCCAGGTGGTGCAGACTTTTCACATATTCGGGCTCTGCCCATTGCAAGTCTTTGTCCAGGGCGCGGTAAGCCATCACGATGTCGCGAATGTCTGTTTCGCTCTTGAATTCAAGCTGGAACCAAAGGTGGAAACCCCATTCCACGTGACGCCAGCCCCATTTCTTATTCAGCTTGAAATCGCCAAACACAGGTGTGATACTGGTTACGTTATATTCGTCGTTCAGCGCGTCCAAGGCTTCGATGCCGAAACGTGGTAGAGTGCCATTTTGAAACGAAAAACTTTGCGCCAAGCTGCTATGGGATTCGCTCAGCTTCACGCGGATGTGGCCGGTCTTCATGGCTGCATCCGGCATTTTGTAAATGTCGATGAAAGGGCGTTCGCCGAATTGCGGTGCGGCAAACATTGAAACTGCTGCCAGAATGGCAATTACGGTCAAGATGATTTTTGACCTTGTCATGGTCTTCTCCTTTATAGATTTTTATACTTGAAAAAGGTGTATTTTTAGGGCAAAAAATAAGTTTACTGCCCCCGCGAATCACGCTGAGGCAGAAGCTTCATCCCTGTACGATATTAAAATATCTTGAAGCAACGGTAACATTTTACATACGTCTATATTTGTCAACATATTTTACTTTCCGTTTCCTCATCATTAGTTCGTAATCCACTATGCGAGTTGATGTTCCCCTTGCCACAGATGATGATAATTCTCTTAAGCATCGTTTTTTGCAAAAAAACCTTTGCCCATCCGCAGCAACCCGTATATCATATAAATATACCAGGAGATTAAAAACAATGAAAAAACAGATAAATATCGGCATCGATGGCATGCACTGCGCGGCTTGCAGTGCCCGCACCGAAAAAGCACTCTGCGCTTTGCAAGGCGTGGATACCGCTCATGTGAATCTCGCTCTCGAGGAAGCGAGTTTGGAATATGATGACCGCGTGGTGGATCTCGACACCTTTGCTTCCACCATCAAATCGCTGGGCTTTTCCATCCGTGAAGATGAAATCAGCGCGGATGATGCCCAAATTGAAGCCATGCACCAGGCCAGTAAAAGAATGTGGCAAATCTGGGTGATTGCCATTTTGGTGATGATTATCATGCTTCCCCTCATGCTGATGCATCCCCCTGAACCCTGGAGCAGCCTGGGTATTTGGACAATTTTCGGGCTCACCTTGTTTGGAATGCTCGTCCCCGGACGTAACGTTTATGTTTCCGCCTTCAAATCCGTCATCAGCGGTGGCGCGAACATGGATGTGCTCATCGCTTTGGGCACGCTGGCTTCCTTTTCCGTGACCCCGCTTTCCCTGCTGGTGAAAGACATTAAACCGCATGACTTTTCAGGCATCGCCGCCATGATTTTGGCATTCCACCTCACTGGACGCTATTTGGAAGCCAAAGCCCGTGGTAAAGCCTCCGAAGCCATCCGCAAGCTTCTGAATTTGGGCGCAAAAACAGCCCTGCTTGTGGTGGACGGCGAGGAAACCGAAGTGCCCATCCACAAAATCAAGGTGGGCGACATCTTTGTGGTGAAACCAGGCGCCAAGGTTCCCGCCGATGGCGAAATCATCAGCGGTGGTGCGAACCTTGATGAATCCATGGCCACAGGTGAATCCATGCCCGTGCGTCGTGAAAAAGGGGAGAAAGTTTTGGGCGCCACGGTCAATCTGGACGGCGTTTTCCAAGCCCGCGCCGAAAAAGTGGGCAAGGACAGCTTTCTGGCTCAGGTGGTAAAAATGGTGCAGGAAGCCCAACATTCCAAGGTTCCCGTCCAGCTTTTAGCGGATCGCGTAACCGCGGTTTTCGTGCCCATCGTCTTAGTTTTGGCGCTTGCCACCTTCCTTTCCTGGCTCATTTTCCCCAATGCGATGCATACTGTTTGGGCTTTTTTCCATCGATTCATACCGCTCAGCACCCCAAATCAAGGTCTGGCTGCGGCTTTGATGGCGACTGTGGCAACTCTCGTGATTGCCTGTCCCTGTGCTCTGGGATTGGCAACGCCCACAGCCCTCATGGTTGGAAGCGGAATGGGTGCCGAGCGTGGCATTTTGATTCGCAACGGTGAAGCCCTCCAACGCATGAAAGACATTCGCGCCATTATTTTTGATAAAACCGGAACCCTCACTCACGGCCAGCCTCGCCTGCTAAAAACACAAGCGGTTAATTTGGATGAAAAACAATCCCTCGCGCTGGCATTGAGTCTGGAAAAATCAAGCTCCCACCCGCTTGCCACTGCGATTGTGAACGCCGCCCAAGAGCAAAATCTGGAAGCCCGGGAAGTTAGTGATTTCACCGAAACTGGCGGACGTGGCGTTTCCGCGATGCTTGGCGAACGCAGGCTTTGGCTGGGAAGTGCCTCGCTTCTGAAGGAAAACAATGTTCCCGGCGTTGAAAAAGTGATTTTGGAAAAAGACCTTGCCCATGCCGGAAAGGTCTGGCTGGGCGATTCTTCCGGGGTTTTGGCAGTCTTTTATCTGGCAGACACCGTGCGTCCGGAAGCGGCTCCCATCGTGGAAAAACTTGCCTCCCTGGGCATCGAAAGTGTGATGCTGAGCGGTGACAATGAGGAAACCGCCCAAGCAATTGCCGCCCAGCTTGGCATTAAACGTATCCGCGCTCAAGCCCTGCCGGGTGAAAAAGCAGACATTGTGCGCGAGCTGCAAAAAGAATTCGGCGCTGTGGCAATGGTTGGCGATGGCATCAACGATGCCCCAGCCCTCAAACAGGCTGATATCGGCATTGCCATGGGTCAGGGAACCGAGATAGCGATTGAAGCCGCGGATATCACCATCCTGCGCGACCGCCTCGAACTCATCCCCCAGGCCGTAACCCTCAGTGTGGAAACCTTCCGCAAGATTCGCCAAAACCTGTTCTGGGCCTTTTTCTACAACCTTGTTGCCATCCCGCTCGCGGTTTTTGGCGCGCTACATCCCGTCATCGCAGAAATTGCCATGGCATCCAGCTCCGTCACCGTGGTCACAAACGCGAACCTGCTGCGCAGAAAGATGAAATAAACCCTCTGCTCTGCAGGTCCAGGCTGGGATCATTGCCTAATATAGGGTTTTCAATCTAAACCTGCAAAAGGAAAAATCAAGGGGAAATCCTGCAAAGGCGGATGCCTGTAAACAAGGTGTAGTCATCATATTCGCTGTTGTTGACACTGTCGTTGTCCCGTTCCGAAACAGTGCACGAGCTGGCACCAAAGTGAAAAACGCCACCACGTATCACACGGCAGTCACCGCTATTTGCTCCATGCGGATTAATTTGTGGAGCGCTGGGATAATAACCCCAAATATCCCAACACAATTCCCAAACGTTGCCACTCATATCGTAAATACCAAGCTCGTTGGGAAGCTTGGTGCCCACCCGGTGAGTTTCGTTGCCGGAATTATTTCGATACCACGCCACGGCATCAACATCATTGCTACCGCTGTAGGTGTGGCCCTGGGACTGGTTTCCTCCCTTGGCAGCGAACATCCATTCCATTTCTGTGGGCAAACGATAACCATCGGCGCTCCAATCGCAGGATACATTTGAACTTGTCCTCCACCCCCATGGCCAATTTTCAGTGTCTGTGCCATAGTCCAAATAACTGTAACAGGGCGTCAAACCTTCCTGCAGGCTGAGTCGGTTGCAAAACTTTATGGCAAGACCCCAGGGAACACGTTCCACCGGATAATAAGGATTGATGAAGTATGATGGATTGGTTCCCATCACAGCCTGATATTGAGCTTGGGTAACCTGATATTTACCAATGTAAAAACTGGAAACAGTCACGTCCGAAGTGCCATTGTGGAAAGTGCCGCCGGAAACATGAACCATTTTACTGTAATCGTAACTGAGCTTGTAGGTCGCTATTGCGGTTTTGCTGTCCCACATGCCAGATTTAAACGCCTTGGCTTTGATGGTTGTGGTTTGACTTATCATAATCGGTTCAGAATATCGTGGCGAAGCGGAATTTGGTTCACTGCCATCCAAGGTGTAAACGATGGTGGCACCCAAGGTGCTGCTGTCCATAGTGATTAGCTGCATCTCTTCATAGATGCCACCGGGCAGGTTGAACCTGGGTTTTTCCACTTGGTTTGTTTCCGTGAACAACGAGCAGCTCGACACAGTCAGAACCACAATTATCAAAAACAGCAAAGATAAAAATCTGTTTTTTGCCATGCTTACGCTCCCATGCAGGTTTATATGCATCATTTCATTATCTCCATTTTGTGCTCTGGCCGATTCATTGTGTCTCCAAAATTTTAAGGGCATCTCGAATTCCTTGTTTATCACACTCTTTGCGGGACAGAAAAATCAGGGGGAATTCCTGCAAAGCCGCAAGCCAACATCGTAGGTGATTTTTGAGGCCGGAATCTTGCCTCTATGCAAAACAGCGCAGGTGTAGGCACGGCTATTCCAACTTCCACCACGTCTCACACGCTGGTGATAGCTGGGTTCTCCATGCGGATTTGTCTGAGGGCTGCTGGGATAATCATACCAAGAATCCCAACACCATTCCCAAACGTTTCCGCTCATATCGTAAATCCCAAGCTCGTTGGGCAGCTTGGTTCCCACTTGCTGGGTTCTGGGGTCGGAATTATACAAATACCAGGCAACAGCATCATTATCATTGCTGCCACTGAAAGTGTAACCATGCGTCTGTAAACCGCCCCGGGCGGCATATTCCCATTCTGCTTCTGTGGGCAACCGATAGCCATTGGCGGTCCAGGAGCATGATACATACATATCCGCATCATGTCGCCACCTCGCTGGCCAATTGTCAGGATTTGTGCCATAGTTGCCATACCTGTAACAGGGTGTCAAACCTTCCAGTGCGCTGCGACGGTTGCAATATAGAACGGCGTAAGAAAACGAAACACACTCCACTGGATGATTGGGATTACCGCTAAAATAAGATGGATTACTTCCCATCACAACCTGGTATTCAGCCTGGGTTACCTCATATTTCCCAATGTAAAAACTGGAAACAGTGACGTCTGAAGTGCCATTGTGGAAGGTGCCGCCAGGGACGTAAACCATTGTGCTGTAATCGTAATTGATGTCGTAGTTTGCCATTGCGATTTTACTGCCCTTCATGTCAGGCATGAATGCTATGGCTTTGATGCTTGTGTTTTCGCTGATCAAAATCGGGTCTGAATAAATCGGCGAACTGGAATTTGGTTCACTGCCATCCAAAGTATAATGGACAGTGGCACCTAAAGTGGGGCTGCTCACGGTTACGAACTGCATGTTATCATAACTGCCGCCAGGCGGGTTGAACCTGGGCTTTGCCACTTGGTCTGGTTTCGTGGTCTTGTAGCAGCTTGAAACAGCCAGAACCATGATTATTACAGGCAGCAGAAAAAAGAATCTGTTTTTTGTCATGCTTAAGCTCCCGTATAGGTTTGTATGTTTATAAGCATCATTGCGTTATGTCCATCTGTTGCCATCAAACCTACCATGGTAAGTAAGATATCGAGCTTTAACGACGTTATCATTATTCCTTCTATTTTGGAACACAGATTTTCTAAGTTGTTTGGGAGCCTTTCATATCCCCCATTATTCACTTTCTATATATGTCCAAAAAGACCAAACGCACTATTTCATCCAATCCTTTTTATGTCAAGTTATTTTTTTCATATATTTTCCCGGGATGAATTCCTGCGCCTCAGGCCTCTTTTTCAGGGCTCTTTCTTGGTTGCCGCCTTATGTCTCCCTTATGTTTATAAAGGCAACCATATGCCAGATATAGGTTTAGGCTTCCGAACCCTTGCTTTTTTGATAAAATCCCCTGTTGACAAGCCAAAAATACAAAGCCAAAAAAGGGCGGACAATCCATCCGCCCATATTCAGGTTCTTTGATGAATGATGCTTCAGGGCAATGTTTCGTCGATATACTGCACCAGTTTGGAAAGGCTGTAGGTGTAGGAACCCAGTTCGTTGTCATACCAGCCGCAGATTTTGGCATGGGCGACAGGCACTGTGCCTTCCCCACCCGGAATGGGCATAAAGCCTGTGCGGGTGGTGGTTTCATGGGCTTCCAAAACTGCTGACGCCATGGTGCCAATCATGTCCGCGGAAACGTTTTGGCGTTCGGAGTAAACCAGCAGGTCTTTTTGCGGACCAGCCGCGGCTTCCTTGTAGATGCGGTTGATTAACTCGCTGGTAACAACGGGGTTACCCTGCTCGTCCAAGCGGGTTTGGAGCGTGAGATTCAGGTTTATCAGGGAAACCGTGGAGGTGGGAATGCGCACGGAATCCGCCATGAATCCCACAGATTTGATTTTGGGCATCACCAGTTCCAAAGCTTTGGCAGCGCCGGTGGTGGAAAGAATGATGTTGTTCATCAGGCTGCGGGATTTTCTGAGGTCGCTGGCTCCGGTTTTGGGGATGTTGTCCAGAATGCTTTGCGTGTTTGTGGCAGCGTGAATTGTGCTCATGTGGGCGGTCATGATGTTCGCCGTATCTTCATGTTCCAGAAGCGGTTTCATCATGTGTGCCAGCCCGGTTGTGGTGCAACTGGCAGCGCTGATAACATGGTGTTGGGCGGGGTTGTAATCCAGATGGTTGATGCCATAAATCATGGTGATGGCATCAGGTGAAGCGTGGACGTGCGCGCTTTTACTTTTGAAGGGAGCGCTGTTGATAACCTTGAGGGCCCCGGCTTCCAAGTGTCCGCGCAGGCAGGGTTTACCCTGGTCAGTGGTGGCGTTGGGGTCGGTGAACTGCCCGGTGCAATCCACCACAATTTTCACCCCTTCCTTCAGCCAATCGATGTCTTTGGGATTGCGGGCGGTGCGCAGCACCTTCACAGGGATT
This sequence comes from Candidatus Cloacimonadota bacterium, assembly GCA_012522635.1. Classification (NCBI taxonomy): domain Bacteria; kingdom Pseudomonadati; phylum Candidatus Cloacimonadota; species Candidatus Cloacimonadota bacterium. The sequence continues at coordinate 7,451 of JAAYKA010000066.1, read as the reverse complement.
CCCTCGATGCTGAAAAGCTGCTGTTCGGCATCCAGAATCTTGATTTCAGCCTTGCGCCCCACCATTCCAAAGAGAAATTTGTGGATGCTGCCATAGGTGGAATCATGTTCGATAATCTGGATCAGGTCATCCAGTTTTTTGCCCACTTCACGGCCGCAATTAACCACGATTCCATCGAAATGGCGGAGATGGATCATGTTCCAGAGCAATTGTTTGCCAATCCGGCCGAGGCTGTTTATCCCCAGCAGTTTTTTGTTTTTCATGTCCTGATTCATGCGATACTCCTTTGTATGTATTTTTTTTAGTTCATAATCGTTTCAACTGGATAGTGTCCCAGATAAATCCCGCCGCTGTTGGCATCGATGGCGATAAAATCACCCGGATGAAGCGTTTTCTCGCCAATGCGGCAGATGTTTTCCTCTTCCAAAACCCGCAACTGGCGGCAATTCACAATCCCGGAAATGCCCAGCCTGGCGGCGGTGACAGCGGCATGGGAAGTCACTCCGCCCCTTGAGGTTAGCAAGCCCTGACAATCAAAAAGCAGTTCCATGTCTTCGGGAACGGTGTCCGGGCGCACCAAAATCAGCGGCATGCCCTGCGCTTTGAGGGCGTCGATATCGGCACGTGAAATGGCGACAAGTCCGTTCACCACGCCTTTTCCAATGCCAATGCCGTTGCCCAGCAGTTTCAGCTCGCGCTTGGGAACGTTGAAAACGGTGTGGGCGCTGGGTTTGGTGATTGTCTGGTTCCTGGTTTGGAGGATATAAAGCTGGGAAAGCCGCGGACCCTCGAAGGTAAATTCAATCTCCTGATGAGGATAGCCATAGTCCTCAATCAATTGCCGCGCCAAATCCAACAACCCGCCATGAATTTCGGGGAAATCCTTTTCCAGGGAAATCTCCACCGGTTCACGTGCCTGTTTGCGCTGCTGCTCGGAAATGGGCAGGGTATGCACCAATCCGCCCACAACGTCCTCACCCTGGCTGCAGAGGGTAAAATCCCCATTCAGCGTGATTCCCGGTGCCTTGCTTGAGGGCGCGTGGGTGAAAACCACTCCGGTTCCGGATTCCAGGCTCATATTGCCCAAAACCATCTGCTGGATGGTGACGGCGGTGCCCCAGTCATCCGCGATTTGCATCTTTTGCCGGTAAAGCCTGGCGCGGTCTGTGTTCCAGGAATCCATCACGTGGTCAACCGCCTGCTTTATCTGCAGGAAAAGATTCTGTTCCAGTTCAATGCCGTGCCGCTGCAGGATTTTCTTATAATCCTCCGCCATCCCGCGCATCTGCTGCGGTGTGAATTGGGTTTTGAGTTGCACGCCGTGACGCCGCTTGAAGGCAATCATCACGGCATCAAATTCATCACGCGAAATCCCGTATGCCATGCCCCAGCTTTGAATCAAACGGCGGTAGCAATCCCAGGCTGTCCAGCCGTAATTCTCTCTGGCACTGAGTTTTAAGGTCACCTCATCGTTCAGCCCGATGTTCAAAAATGTGTCCATCGCCCCGGGGAGACTGAGCGCCGCTCCGGAACGCACGGAAAAAAGCAGCGGAGCTTCGGGATTGCCAAACTTCAGTCCGGTGCGCCTTTCCACCCGCTGGATATTTTGCTTTAAAAGCTCTTCCATCTCTCGCTGAATTCCGGCATGGGCACGCAAAACCGCTCGAAAACGGTGCATTTCGGTGCTAATCACAAATCCCGGCGGGATGGGAAAACCATAGCCGTGCATTCTTTTCAAAAAATGCGCCTTGGAACCCAGCAGCACCTGATTGTCCAGCCTGCTTTTTTTCACCTGCAGGGGAATGAACATCAAATCAGGGTCGTAACTCATTACCCGGCGGAGCTCTCCGCTTCCGAAAGCGCGCTTCATGGAGTCCAGCGCTTCCAAAACCCTGGCGATGAAATTATCCATCAGTTGAACCAGAAAACTGGAGCTGAGCAGCTTGCGGAAAAACTCTTCCGCCACCATCTGTTGTGCCATGTGGCGCTTGTATTTACGCGTTTTCACCGGGATTCGTCCCAGTTCCTGTTCATAGAAGCGGTAATAATATTCCTGAATCAGTTCGGTGATGCTGTCCTTAATCTGTTTAAAGAGGTCAAGATATTGGTCAAGTGACAGCGGCACAGTCTGTTGACCCGTCTTCATCATCTCCAAAGCGCTGGAAAAAGCCTCGCTGACCACACCTTCCCGTGCCATACCCAGTTCAAAAAGCTCCAAAATGCGGATGATGCGCTTGAGCGTGCTGGCGGTGATATAATCCAGGTTCAGGCGCGCAATGTTCTGTTCCAGAAGGCGTTCCATCAAGTTTTCCAAGCGGAAAACCATGCCCAGCGCCTCCAGTTTCGGCTCCCGGTATTGTCCATACATGGATGGAATTCCCGCAGCGATATGGCGTTTATAGTAGATATTTTCCCAGCTTTGGCTGGGGTCGGGATCCAAAACCACCCGGTTCAGGCGCTCGATATAATCCAAAATCTGGCGGATGCTGCCGTCCTGGTCTTTGCGTTTCAAACTCTGTGTGAATCGCTGCCGTTCACGTTCGTCGAACCAGTTGAAGCGCGCCAAAAACTTCAGAATATCGTAGGGGTCCAGCTTATATTTATCCAACAGCATATAATGGATGCGCACCAAAAGCTCCAGACGCCGCAGGGAAAAATCCTCTTTTTTCACCCTGCGAAAAAGCGGCGCCACGGCATGCCAGGATTGTCCCAACAAACTGTCCGCGTTCACTTTATGCTCCCGGAAAAATCCGTTTACCGCCTCTTTTTGGGCTTGAGCGCGCGCGTCTGGTTTTTGGATAAAGACATCCACGTCTTCGGGCAAAAGTCCCTTCAGATGTCCGGGGTCAAGGTCGGTCCAATAGTCCAAAATGTTGTGCAAAAGAATGATGTGCGTGTTGTTGCTTTCGGTGTGTAACTGTTTGCGCACAAAGTGGATAAGCCTATCCCGGCGTCCGCTCATTTCGTCGATTTCAGTGCTGAGGTCGCGGATTTCACCCTCGGCGCCGATTTCGTGATAAAACACGGGAAAGAGCCTTAGAAGCTGTTTCGCCTGCACGTAAAGCGGTTCCAGATGGCTGTTTAGAAATTTCGAAACGTCTTTTTGAAACAGGTCGGTGTCGGAGATGAAAATGCCGCCCTGGATGAGATTTATGATAAGCGCCGCCAGCAGGTCTTTGCAAAAAACGGGGTCGATGCCAATCAGTTCCAGCCACACACGGATGTTTTTGATGTGGTTTTTGTTCGCCACAATCTGCCAATCGCTGTTAATCTTGATTTCTCCCGGCGGGATGAAGCCCAAATCGATGATCTGGCGCAGACAGCGGCGTCCCAATTCCGGTTCCTGAGGGTTCAAAAGCGCCCTGCCGATGGTGAGCACGCAATCCAAAACGATGCCGCTGTGACGTTCCTTGAAATCCTCCAAATTCTCAAAAATGCCGTTCAGAAGTAATTCTATTTCCTTGACGCTCAATTCCTTATGCAAATCCGCCAACAGCCGGTTGAGGTCCCAAAGCAGGTGGTCGCTCAGGGCGGACATGGCGTCCAACCCCAGCAGATAAAAGATGTAGTGAATTTTTTCCGGCAGGCTCTGAAAACTGGAAATCTGGTCCCGCTGCCGGGCTGCGATGTCCGAAAAAGAGGGGATGGAAGCAAAGTCCTCCAGGGTTTGAGCCGCCTCAATGCGTTGCAGACAATCGGCAAAAAACTCCTGTCCCACCGCTTTTTCCAATTCTTTATCACTGACGCTTACAATATCCTCATATTTGGCTCGCCAGGTGGAAATGGATGCGCTGGCAGCCCAAAGCTTCACCGCCGCTTCATAAACGCTGCGCAGCAGGGAGATGGCTTCATCCTGTTTTTCCAGGCGCGGCCAAAGCTTTTGCAGGGTCTTAAAAAGCTGTCCGGAAGCGCGGATGAAAAGCTCGCCCGCCTCTGTGTGCCACTTTTCCAAAACCTCAAAAGCCTGTTCCAGAATGCTTTGCGGCACATCCTCGTTTTCCGCCAGTGCGATGGCAAAACCCAAAAACTCTCCCAAAGCGCTCTGCCGGATGGACTGTTCCGGGGCACGGGAAAAGATGTCTTGAAAAATGTTGAGGATGGTCTCCAAGGCGCGTTCACGCTGGGGAAGCTGCGCCCAAAACCAAAGGTCGCCGGTGATGCTTTGCCGCAAAAGTTCCAAAGCCGAGCCCAGATTGGCGTAGGGATGGTGCAGCTCTTCCAAAAACAGCCGGGTGCGCCGGTGGATGCCGAAATAAGCTTCACTCTGCTCAAGCAGCCACAGGCTTTGCGGGGAAAGGACAATCTGCTTCACCTGCGTTTGCGCCAGGTTGCTCGCCAAGGCTTGGGATTCAATCTTATCCAAATTTTCCTCAACCAGATATTATTGCAAGAGCGGCAGTTACAAATTTTAAAACCGCTTTTTCAGCCGAAGGACACCAGACCTCCGGCACTTTTTATCAAGACAATATTTCAGGCTTTAAATGTCAAGCCCATTTTGGCGTTTCGGGGTGGAATCTGCCGCCCCTGCTCCGCGCAAATCGGCTCAATGCGCTTCAAACCAATTGTCGCCGATGCCGATGTCTGTTTTTAGCGCCACGATGCTGCTCCATTGTTCCGGCAAAGCGCCTTCCATTTCAGAGCGCACCAGGTTTTGGGCTTCGTCCAAAAAATCCCGCCGCACTTCAAACACCAATTCGTCATGAACCTGCAGAATCATGCGGATACGGGGATCGTCCTTAACGCGGGTGTGGATGCGAATCATGGCAATTTTGATGAGGTCTGCCGCGCTGCCCTGAATGGGCATGTTCACCGCCACGCGTTCCGCTTCGGCACGCAAACCCGCGTTTGCGCTGTTGAGATTTTTCAGGTATAACCTGCGTCCAAAGATGGTTTGGGCATACATGTGCAGCCTGGCTTCGGCTTTGCTTTGGCTGATGTAGGCCTGAATGGAAGGAAAGCGCTCGAAATAGTTGTGAATCATGGACTTGGCGTCTGCCTGCGAGATTCCCAGCTCCCGGGAGAGCTTTTTTTGACCCATGCCGTAGAGCAGCCCAAAATTGATGGTTTTCGCTTGGCTCCTTTCCTGCGCGCTCACTTCCTGCAAGGGTTTTCCGGTGATGATGGACGCGGTTTGGCGGTGAATATCGAGGTTGTGCCGAAAAGCGTCCAAAAGCACTTCATCACGGGAAAAAAGCGCTAAAAGCCGCAGTTCAATCTGGGAATAATCCGCCGCCATGATTGCCCAATCCGCATCCGAAGCCACAAAAGCCTTGCGAATGGAGCGTCCCAGTTCAGTGCGCACGGGGATATTCTGCAGATTCGGGTTCGAGGACGACAGCCTGCCGGTGGACGCAACTGTTTGATTGAAAGAGGAATGCACGCGCCCGGTGACAGGATTCACCAGCCGGGGCAAGGCGCTGGCATAGGTGGAATCCAGTTTCGTCAGTCCGCGATATTGAATCAGGGTGTCCGCGATTTCATAATCCCCTGCCAGTTCTTCCAATACAGAGTTATCCGTGGAAAAACCGCTCTTGGTTTTTTTGCCCGGCGGCAGTTTTTTTTCCTCAAAAAGCAGCTTCGCCAATTGCTGGGTGGAATTGATGTTAAATTCATAGCCCGCATAACTATAGATTGCTTTTGCAATGCCTTCCAATTCGCTTTGGATATTGCGGGAAATCTGCTCCAATACCTCCGTGTCCAGCTTCACCCCGTTTTCTTCCATGCGCTGCAAAACAGGCAGCAGGGGAAGCTCGATATCGTCATACAATTCAATCAGATGCGTGTCCGAAAGTCGCTTGCGGTAAATCGGTGCCAATTGGAATGTCGCCCAGGCATCCTCCGCCGCGTAATCCCGCGCTTTTTCCACTTCCACCAAATCGAAGCTCGGTGTTTCCTTTTTATCCAGGAGGGCGGAAATCGGAATCATTGTGTGTCCCAGTTCCCGCAAAGCGCAGTCATCCAGGGAAAAACGGTTCTCGCCGGGGTCGGCAATATAGGCCGCCAACATTGTGTCCCAGATGGGGTTATCCAATTCCCAGCCGGCGTTTTTCAACACCATGAGGTCGAATTTCAGGTTGTGGCCGATGATGGTTTTTCCTGCCAAAGCCCGGCGCAGGCCGTCAAGCGTCCCCTCAAGCGGCAGATTTTGCGCATCCTTGTGCCCCAGAGGCAGATACCAGGCTTCGTCGCTGTTTGTGCACACTGAAATTCCCACCAGCTTTGCCGAAATGGGGTCCAGGCTGTCGGTTTCGGTGTCCAAAGCCACTGCCTGGACGTCATTTAACTGCACCAGTAAAGCGGGAAAATTGTCCGCCTCAGCCAAAATCGCCTTGAACTCCAAAGCCGGGGTGGGGCTAATCTGCGCCTGCTCTCCATTGCTGAAAATATCGGATTGGACGAGCTGTTCATCCTCATATTTATCAAGGGGTTTCGCTTCCAAGGTCGCACTTTTTCCGAACCTGTTTTCGATGCGGCGTTTCAGCGTGTTAAGCTCAAATTTTGCCAAAAAATCCGCCGCCTTGCTCAGGTTTCCGCTCTCAAAACGGGTTTGCGATTCCGTAGGAAAATCCAGCGGAACGTCCCGCACGATGGCAGCCAATTTTTGGGAAAGGAAGGCGTTTTCCCGGTTTGTCTCCAGTTTTTTGCGCAGATTGGGCTTGATTTCCTCCAGATGCTCATAGATGGAAGCGAGGTTATCATATTCCTGCAAAAGCTTTTGCGCGCCTTTGGGACCAATGCCGTAAACGCCGGGAATGTTGTCGGAAGTGTCTCCCACCAAAGCCAGATAATCGATGAATTGGCGCGGCCAAACCCCAAATTTTTCAAACACCGCCTCGGAGTCCATGCTGACATCCTTGCCAGGGTCAAAAATGCTCACGCGCTCTTCCAGCAACTGGGAATAGTCCTTGTCCCCGGTCACAAAAACGATGTCGTGCGTATCCTTAAAATGCTCTGCCAGTGTCGCCAAAACGTCATCCGCTTCATAGCCATCCAGGGATATTTCCGGCAGTCCAATCAGGCGGAAAAACTCGTGCAAAGGCTCAATCTGGGTCACCAATTCCTCCGGCATGGGGGGACGGTTTGCCTTGTAAGCCTCGCTTAATTCGTGCCTGAAAGTGGGCGCCTTGCGGTCAAAGCTCACCACGATGTTTTCCGGTGCCATTTTTTCCACAAAATGCAAAAAGGAATTCACGGTGCCAAAAATGGCGTTTGTATGTTGTCCCTGGGAATTTACCAGCGGGTTTTTGATGAAGGCAAAATGCGAGCGGAAAAGCATCGCCGAGCCATCAATCAGGTATAGGGTTTTACGCATGGTTTCTCTCCTGGCTTGGATTTTTCCTCAAAAAAACAGTTTGGCGTACTCGCCTTTATTGTCAACTCTTTTTCACGTTTTCCCGTGCAATCGACTTTGCCCGGTCTGCGATTGTAATAATTCACCAATCCAACCGCCT